>JANYBX010000078.1 GCA_025360615.1 Opitutia bacterium | reverse complement strand
GCTCGTCGGCACCATTCCGTCCGGCGGCTACACCGTGCAGCTCACCGGCAAAGCCGGCGCGACCGGCATCGGCCTCGTCGAAGTGTACGACGGCAGCTCTAGTTTCACCACGGCCACGCCGCGCCTCACGAACGTCTCCGCTCGCACCCAAGTCGGCACCGGCGGAAATATTCTCATCACCGGTTTCGTCGTCGCCGGCAGCGGCACGCGCCAGTTGCTCATCCGCGCCACCGGCCCCGCGCTCGCCGGCTTCGGCGTCGCCGGCACCCTCGCCGATCCCAAGCTCGAACTCTACAACAGCTCCAGCGTGAAGATTAACGAGAACGACAACTGGGACAGCGCCACCGCCGCCGCGCAAACCTCCGTCGGCGCCTTCCCGCTCACGGCCGGCTCAAAAGATTCCGTGATCGTCGTCACGCTCGCGCCCGGGAGCTACACCGCCCAAGTCAGCGGCGTCGGTGCCACCACCGGTGTCGCCCTCGTCGAAATCTACGAACTACCCTAAATCCGGCCAACCGCTTTCTGCACTCAAACCCGTCGGCTCACCGCGGCGGGTTTTTTTGCGCGCCCCGATTTTTCCTAAGCGGAAAACCCTCACGTCAATTCGTCGTCGCAGCTCCACTCCGGCCAAGTCACGCGGCTGTAACGCTGCGCTTCCTCGATGACGGAGCGCGTTAGCGGCGAGAGTTCGCCCCGCCACAATGCGCCCATCGTCATCGGCTCGAATCCCGCCAGTGGCAGCACACGCACGTCGGGATGTTGAATGATCGAGGAAGCGCCGCGGTTGGCCACGCCGTAGCCTTCGCCATTCGCGACGTAGCGCGTCACCAGCTCGGCGGAAGTGACCTCCACGGTTTGCGGCCACACGACTCCGCGCCGTTTTAGATCGCGCTGAAATCCCTGCATGAAACTCGTTTTCGCGGGCTGACCGACGAGCGGCACGGCGATTTTCTTTTGCGTCCACAACTCGTCCGCGTCCTTCACAGGCGCGCTGCGATGCACGAGTAATATGAGCGGAATGCGGACAAACCGCACTTGGCGAAGTCGTAGTGGAGCGCGTGCCCCGACTGAAGTGACCGCGAGATCGATCTGCCCATTACGGAGCCATTCCTCGACCTGAGTCTGATGGCCCGCGTGCAAACTCAGCCGCATCCGCGGATGCGCCGCGCGCACCCGTTGCATCACGACAGACAAGTGTTCGCGCAGCACCAATTCCGCCCCACCGAGGCGCATTTCCGGCTCCGCGCCGCCGCGCAGTCGACTCGCGATGTCATCGAGTCCTTCGAAAAACGGCTCCACGTGCGCGAAGAGTTCCGCGCCCTTCGCCGTCAGCCGAAACGGACTGCGCTCGAAAAGTTTCACGCCTACGTCGGCTTCCAGCTGCCGCATCTGACCGCTGACCGCCGGCTGTTGGATCCCGTAGGGAATGTGACGCACCGCCGCCGTAATACCTCCGTGCCGGGCGACGTAATAAAACAACTCCAGGTGATGGACGTTCATCGGCGGCGAAGAGGAAACCGTGAACACGTTGGTGGCAATACGCATCGGGACATCCCTGGCACCCATCATTCTACGCGATGCGCCACATCAGTTTTATGAACTAACACCCCTGCGAACAGTTTCGGTATCTTGTGCCCGTGAGAATTTCTCACGCTCCTTCCCATGAAATCAACCAGCCTTCCCTCCCGCATCGCCGCGGCGCTTTTTTTCTGCGCCGCGTTTTCACCCGTGGTCGTTCTCGCGCAAACGCCACGCGTCTTCACCAGTTATTTTTTCTTCGGCGATAGTTTAAGTGACGATGGCAATCTCTTCGCGCTCACCGCCGGCACTCAGCCCCCGTCGCCTTATTTCAACGGCCGGTTCTCCAACGGTCCCGTATTTCCCGAATATCTCCGCTCCGGCTTGCAACCCGCCGTCACCGCCGCAGCGAGCGTGAACAAGAATCTCGACTTCGCGTTTGGTGGCGCCACCGCGACCGCTGGCAGTCCGGTGCCTTCGCTCTCCGTTCAGCTCGGATTAATGCAGCAACGCGGCATCGCGCCGACCCGCGGAGATCTTTTCACCCTCCTCGCCGGTGCCAACGATCTGCTGAACACCATCGGTGAGCCCACGACGCAAACGCCCGCCGCCGTCACCGCGACCGCCACCGCGGCCGCGAGCAGTGTGAGCGGTAGTGTGCAAACGCTGCTCGGTGCGGGTGCGAAAAATATCCTCGTGCTCAATCTTCCCAACATCGCCCACACCCCGCGCTTTGTCACGGGCAGTGGCGCGCCGGCGGCGCCGCTCGCTCAAATCGGTTCGCAAGCATTCAACACCGAGCTTCGCAGCCGCCTCGCCGGGCTCACCGTGCCGGCGGATGCACGGCTCACCGTCTTCGACCTCGGTGCGATGTTCGAAACCTTGCTGAGCAATCCCGCGCGCTTCGGTTTCAACGTCACCAACCAGGAATATCTCGGCCAACTCCTCGCCGGCCAGACTCCCGGCAATATCGACGGCTACATGTTCTGGGACGGCATTCACCCGACGACGCGCACCCACGCCATCATCGCGCAAGCGCTCAATGAGGCCCTCAATCCCGAGCTCGTCCTCGCTACCGCTGCTCCGCAAGCCACCGCCTTGTTCGCCTTGGACGAGACCCACGCCGCCACCTTCGATGAACATCTCGACCGCCTTCACCAAGACCACGCTGGCACGCACCCCCTGAATGGCTGGTTCAACTACAGCTATAAGAGCGGCGCGCGCGCGGGCGATTCCGCGCCGTGGGAACCTTCGTTCAACTACCACGCCGATGCCTACACCGCCGGCGGCGATTGGTCTCTCTCTCCGCAGATCGTGTTGGGCGTGGGCGTCTCGTCGTCGCTCCTGAAAAGCCGCGCTGGCGGCGTGGGGAGCTTCGACGCCCGCGACGAGTCAATCACGGTCTACAGCTCCTGGCACAACGCGACGTGGTATGCCGACGGCAGTGTCGATCACGGTTCCGCGAAGCTGCGCAACATCCGCCGTTTCACGGCGCTCGCCGGATTGCCGACGCGCGGGGAAACCAGTGCGACTCATTCCCGCGCTTCCCTGCGGGCCGGTGGGCGTTTTTCCACTGACGATAACTTCCACGTCGAGCCGTGGCTCGGTCTTCGCTACGACCACGTCTCGCTGGACGGCTACAAAGAATCCGGCGTGCCGAGCCTGAACTTCGCGTTCGCCGATTCTTCCGCGAAATCGACGGATGGACTTGCCGGGGTGAATCTCGATTGGACGCCGACCGCCGCGAGCGCGCTGCCGCTCTCATGGGGTTTCAGCGCCGTCTATCGCCACGACTTCGTCCGCGGTAGCCGAACCCTCCGCGGCGCTCTCGCCGACACCGTGGCCACGCCCGCAACGGTCCTGGTCCACGACGGCGATGGGGATGATCTCACCCTGAACCCGCGCGTGAGCGGGAATATCCACGGCACCTGGATGTGGAGCGCTGGCTACGCGTTCGACACGCGCGCCTCCGGCAAGAGCGGCAACCTCTACAGCGTTTCAGTGCAGACCGGTTTCTAAGAGCGCGCTCACGGTCACCATGATCCTCTGCGTCGTCATTCTCACCCTCCTCACGCTGCTCGTCGCCACGGAGGATGAGTCACCAGCCAAATCTGACGCTCCGCGTGCCGTGCATGCCATCCGCCCCGCACCTCCGAACCGGCCCGACTCCCAACTATGAACTGCCCTACAAAACTTTTCCATCTGCCACGCTACTTCGTGCTCGTCCTTGGGGTGAGTTTGCTTGTCGCCCACACCGGTTGCGTCTCGACCAGGTACAAACTCGCCAAGAAGGAGACGATCCGCCCCGCCCTAGCCTATGACATCACCGCTACGCCCTCTGAGGTCGAGGCGACTGTCAATACCGCGATCGTCTTCCAAGGGCCGGGCTCCTGGAAACGCGATGCCTATTGGGACGAGTACGTGCTCACCCTCGTCAACCGCGGCGATCGGACGCTCACGGTTGAGACTGCCGCGCTGACCGGGCTCGCTGGCACCTCAGCGATGTCCGGCGTCAATCCCTGGGCGCTGGAGAAACAGAGCCGCACGCTCGCCGACCAAGGCTTCGGCCTGACCAAAGATGTGGCCGTTCAAATCGGCGGCGGTGTCGCCTACGTCGTCGCCGGAACAGGTGTGGGCGCGGGCGTTGGCGCCCTCGTGTGGGGCACCACCGGTTTAGTCCCTGGCACCGCTTTGGGCATTCTCACGGGCATGATCGCAGTTCCGGCGTTTATCGGCGGGAGCATTTACGCCAACGTCCACAGCCGCCACGGTATCGAGCGCGAGTTCGCGCGCCGACGGCTGCTGCTGCCACTCGCGCTCGCTCCGGGCCAGACCACGCAGGGCAGCCTGTTTTTTCCCATCACCCCCGGTCCGCAACGTCTCGCTCTACACTGCGCCGTCAGCGGTGCGGAGCCGCGCGACGTCTTCCTCAATCTCGCGCCACTCGCCGGCCTCCATCTGCAATCTGCCTCACCCGCACTTCCTACAGCTACTCTCACGTCTCCATGAAATCATTTATCGCTTCGCCCGCCTTGATTCTCCTCCTCGCCCTCGCGAGTGCACCGCTCTCGGCCCAGAATTACACGTTCTCCACCCTGGCCGGCTCGCAAGACCAAGCAGGATCCACTGACGGCACCGCCACCGCCGCGCGCTTCGGCCAACCGCGCGCCCTCGCCCTCGACGGCGCCGGGAATCTCTTTGTCTGTAGCGCCGGCGGCACGGAGATTCGCAAGGTCTCACCCGCCGGCATCGTCACGACCGTCGCGGATCTGTCTGCATCCTGGCGTTACCCCGGGTTTGGCAGTATCGCCGTGGACAGCGCAGGTAACCTTTTCCTGGCCGATCTCGGCGGCTTCGTTATCCGCAAGCTCACCCCCAGTGGCACGCTCAGCACGTTTGCCGGTTCGGGAGTGTATGGCTCCACCGACGGGTCCGCGGCGGTCGCGCAGTTCACGAGCCTGAGTTCACTGGTCTTCGACTCGGCCGGTAATCTGTTCGTCAGCGACTCCTCCTCCATTCGGAAAATCACCCCGGCAGGTAACGTAAGCACGTTCGCCGGCTCCCCGACCGCCAATGGCTCGACCGACGCGTCCGGCACCGCCGCCCGCTTCAGTGGCAGTATCGCCCTCGGCATCGACCGCACCGATAACCTCTACGCCAGCGACAAGCTCAATCACGCCATCCGAAAAATCACGCCCACCGCCGTCGTCACCACTGTCGCCGGCCGCGCGGGCTACGCGGGCAGCGCCGACGGCGTCGGGACGAACGCCCATTTTTTCTCCCCCGCCGGAATCAGCGTGGATAGCGCGGGCAATATCTTTGTCGCCGATACAGGCAACGCCACGTTCCGCCGCATCACCCCTGGTGGTGTCGCCACTACGATCGGGGGAATCGCCACCGCGCCCTTCTCCTCCAGCACGCTGCTACGCACGGGCACAGGCGCGAATGCCCACTTCTCGCAGCCGGCGATGATCCTCGCGAGTTCCACCGGCACTCTCTTCGTCCTCGATGATGTCAG
>JANYBX010000042.1 GCA_025360615.1 Opitutia bacterium | reverse complement strand
GGACGGAAAATTCCGCGCTGGCCGCTGGCGGTCGCGCCGGGGCTGCGCCGGCGGGCGGGCTCATGATCGCGCTCGGCGACGATGAATTCCTGTTTGCCGGGATCGGGCTCACCATCACGTTTGCTCCAGCCGAGGGCGGCGAGCAGGCCGGCATCCTCAGCTGCGCCGAAGGCCGTTACGTCGACGGCAAATGGCAGCACGTCCGCTGGCTCAACGGCGACCAAACTCATCAGGGCCGTCATGTGCGACTCGAACCCGGCCGCTTCACCCTTCAGCGCGTGAAACTCTATCGTTATCGGTGATGCCATGTTGAAGCGGCTCCTATTTCCGCTGCTGACCCTCGCGACGATTGCACACGCACAATCGAACTATGGCGGCCGCGAAGCGACCGCGGCGTGGCGTGCCGGCGCCGCCGCGCGCATCGAGCAGCTCCGCAAAGGCGACTTCATGCTGCGCGTCGTCGATGCCGCGGGCGCTCTGATCGTGGGCGCGACGGTCAGCGTCACGCAGACGCGGCACGCGTTTCCTTTTGGCTCGGCGCTCCAGATGGCGCGCATCGTCCAAGACACGTCCGACAACCGAATCTACCGCCAGAAAACCACCGCGCTCTTCAACGCCGCCTGCACGGAAAACGATCTCAAATGGCAGCCGTGGATCGGCGAATGGGGCGCGGGCTTTGCGCGCACGCAGACGCTCGCTGGTCTCCGCTGGCTGGCGGACCGCGGCTACGAATTGCGCGGCCACAACTTCGTCTGGCCGAGCTGGACGGCTCCCACCAACAATCTGCCAAACGCCATTTCGTCGCTCCGCGGCACCGCGCGACAGAGTGAAGTCCCGCAGCTCGTGCTCGACCACATCGCGGAGCAAGCCGGAGCGACGCGCGATCTCATCAACGAGTGGGACGTGCAAAACGAACCCTACGACAATCACGACCTGATGGACCTCTTCGGCCCGTCGATTCAAGTCGACTGGTTCAAGGCGGCGCGCGCAGCGCTGCCGACCGCGGCGCTCTATCTCAACGACTACAACACTGAGAATCAGACGAGGAACACCGCTCACGTGCAGGTCTTCGAAAACACCGTCCGCTACCTCCAGCAAAACGGCGCGCCGCTCACCGGCCTCGGCATTCAGTCACACATCGGTGGCACCACGTTCGCCGCGATCACCGACTATCTCGCCACGCTCGATCGCTACGCGACGTTTGGGCTCAAGCTTCGCATCACGGAATTCGACGTCAGCACTGCCGATGAAACGCTCCAGGCCGATTATACGCGCGATTTTCTCACGGCGACCTTCAGTCATCCCTCCGTGGTTGGAATTCAACTCTGGGGCTTTTGGGAGACGGCGCACTGGATTCCGCGCGCCGCACTCTACCGCGCCGATTGGAGCGAAAAGCCCAACGGGGCCGCCTACCGCGATCTCATCTTCAACCAGTGGTGGACGCGCGCCACCGGTGCGACCGACGCGCAGGGCGCGTTTCGCGGACGCGGATTTTACGGCGACTACACCGCGACGATCACCGTCGCCGGACAGCGCATCGAGAAAACGTTTTCGCTCCGCACCGGTGCCACGGCGCCGACGATCTCCATCACGGCGCAACCGCCCCGGCTGGCTAACCTGGCCGTGCGCGCATCCGCCGGCGGCGCGGCCGGCACGTTGTTCATCGGCCTCACGATTTCGGGCACCGAGCCGAAGCTTATGCTCATTCGCGGGCTCGGTCCCGCGCTTGCAAGCTTCGGCCTCGCCGGTGCGCTCGCGCGTCCGACGCTCACGGTTTTCCAAGGCGCTCAATCCATCGCCACCAACACCGGCTGGAGCACCGCCGCCAACGCCGCCGATCTCCGCGCCGCCGCTGCTCGCGCCGGCACGTTTGCACTCGCTGAGAATTCCGCCGATTCCGCGCTGCTTCTCCGCCTCGCGCCCGGCGGCTACACCGCGAGCGTCGATGCCCCCGCGGGCACCTCGGGCATCGCGCTCGTCGAAGCCTACGAAGTCGAGGCGGACGCCAGCCGCCTCATCAATCTTTCGACCCGCGCCTTCGTCGGCACCGGCGCGAGCGTGGTGATTCCCGGCCTGGTCGTCACTGGCCCGACGGCGCGCACGTTTCTCATCCGCGGCGTCGGCCCCGGCCTCGCGGACTTCGGCGTCGGCGCCCTGCTTGCGCGTCCGTCGCTCGTGCTGATGCGCGACGCGACCCCCGTCGCCGCCAACGAACGCTGGGAAACCGCGGCCGATTCCGCGGTGCTCGCCGCCGCTGCGCAGCAAACGGGAGCGTTCGCGCTTAAAGCCGGCAATGCCGACTCGGCACTTCTCGCGACGCTCGAACCCGGCGCCTACACGGTCATCATCTCGGGAGTGAACGACACGACCGGGAACTGTCTCGTCGAAATTTATGAAGTCCGCTGAGAAAATATTTGGAAGGGTAGGGCGAGTTATCTCTAACGCGCCGGTTGTGCGCGAGTTTACTGGTGGGACGAGTCGCCGCGGCGGGTTAGGGATAACCCGCCCTACCTTGAAACGCATCCTTGCTCTGGCTCTGTTCACCCTCACCGCGACTGTCGGACTCACGGAGACCTGGACCGCCGACAACGGCAACGGGACGTTCACCAACCCGCTGTTCTACGATGAATTTTCGGACCCCGATCTGATTCGCGTGGGCGGGGATTATTATCTGACGGGAACGACGATGCACACCATGCCCGGCCTGCCGGTTCTGCACTCCAAGGATTTGGTGAACTGGCGGCTGCTTGGCTATGTCTTCGATCGGCTCGATCTCGGGCCGGAGTTCCGGCTCGAAGACGGCAAGGAAATCTACGGGCAGGGCATCTGGGCGCCGTCTCTGCGCTTCCATGACGGCACGTTTCACATTTTCACCAACATCAACCGGCACACGACGCAGCACTTCACCGCCACGAATCCCGCCGGACCGTGGACGCGCGTCGCGATGAAGCAATCGCTGCACGACTTGTCGGTGCTCTTCGACGACGACGGCAAGGCGTACGTCATTTGGGGCTATGGCGACATCCAGTTTGCCCAGCTCACGAACGATCTCACCGACATTGTGCCCGGCACGCGCCGCACGCTGATCGAAAAATCCGCCGGCATGGGCGAGGGGTTGCACTTCTACAAAATCGCCGGCCGCTATCTCATCACGAGCGCGTGGTTCAACGACCACATGCGCATGGCGTGCGCCCGCGCCGGCAAACCCGAAGGCCCGTATGAAGTGGAGCGGGCGATCAGCACCGACGAGGACTTCGGCTTGGCGGAAGGCAAACGCATGTGGAAAACGGCCGGGCCGCCCTTCGAGGTGAAACCGGGAAATTCCGCTTCGCGCGGCCGCATGTCGCTTCACCAAGGCGGCATTGTCGACACGCCGACGGGCGAGTGGTGGGGATTTTCGATGATGGATTTTAACTCTGTCGGCCGGCTCACATGCTTGTCTCCGGTCACATGGCAGGACGGCTGGCCGTATTTTGGCCTGCCGGGAAATCTTCGGCGCACGCCGCGCACGTGGGTGAAGCCGGCCGGCGGTTCCACGTCGATTCCCGCCGCGCCCTACGAGCGTGATGACGATTTTTCCGGGCCGAAGTTGAAAGCGATCTGGCAGTGGAATCACGTGCCCGACGACACGCGATGGTCTCTCGCGGAGCGGCCGGGTTTTCTGCGATTGCACGCGTTACCAGCGGCGGATTTTTGGCACGCTCGCAACACGCTCACGCAACGTGCCGTCGGTCCACAGTCCACGCCGACCGCGCTCCTCGATGCGAGCGGAATGAAACCGGGAGACTGCGCTGGCCTCGCGTTGCTGAATTTCCCCTACGCGTGGATCGGCGTTCGCTGCGGTGCGGACGGCGTGACGATCGAGCAATTCAACCAGCTCACGGGGAAGACAAGCCGGGCGCCGTTGACGGGCCGTCGCGTCTGGCTGCGCGCGCCGTGCGATTTTCTGCGGGACATGGCGACCTTCAGCTACAGCACCGACGGAAAAATATTTCAGCCGCTGGGCGGTGAGTTCGACCTTCCGTTTCAACTGAAGACGTTTCAAGGCGTCCGCTATGCGCTCTTCGATTTCAACGACGCCAGCACGCTGGGCGGATACGCCGATTTCGACGAGTTTTCAGTCGATGAACTGCACCCGCACGGTTTGATGCGGCCCATCCCGTATGGCCTGCCCGTCACGCTGACCGCTCATGACTATGAGACCGCGCTCGGCGTGAAAGACGGAGCGCTGTCCGCCACGCCCGCCGCCGCGGCCAGCCAGTTCACCGTGCTCGACGGCGGCTTGGGACGCGTTGCACTTCGGGCCGGCGATGGTCGGTTAATCTCCGTCGAGCACAACAAAGTCGCGTTGACTCGCGGCGAGCAGAGCAAGGCGACGACCTTTCAGTGGATTGAGAACGTCTATGGGGACCTGGTCCTACTCTCGTTGTCGACCAACCGTTATCTACGCATCGATCCGGTGTCCGGCGCGATCACCGCGGACCACGCCGGTCCCGCGCCCGGCCGGCGCGACGGCTCCTGTTTCGATTGGAAATAGCCAGCACCCCAACCGTGAACCCAACATGAAAAATTCTCGCCTCAATCCCGCCTTGATTATTTTTGCTCTGCTTCTGGCCGGCTCCGCTTGGGCCGCGGTCGGCGATCCGTCATTGCTCGGCGCGGGAGCCTCGGGTGACTTCGCGCTGGTCCGGGCCGGCGCGCCCGCTTCGCTGCTGGTCGCGCCCAATGACTGGCCGGGCGTCCGGCGTGCGGCCGGCGATCTACAGACCGACATCGAGAAAGTGACGGGCCAAAAACCCGCATTGGGCACGGCCGTTTCGGGTGCGACCGTGATCATCGGTACCTTGGGACGCAGCGAGGTGATCGACGGTCTCGTCGCAACGGGCAAGCTCGACGCCGGTGCCATCCGTGGAAAATGGGAGACGTTCCTGATCGAGACGGTCGATCATCCTCTGCCTGGCATCGACCGGGCGCTGGTCATCGCGGGCAGCGACAAACGCGGCACGATCTACGGCATCTACGAACTCTCGCAGCAGATCGGCGTGTCGCCGTGGTATTGGTGGGCGGATGTGGTGCCCGCGCACCGCGACGCGCTGTTTGTGCAGCCGGGGCGGTTCGTGCGGGGAGAGCCCGCAGTGAAATACCGGGGCATCTTCCTCAACGACGAAGCGCCCGACCTCACCAACTGGGTCCGCGCCAAATTCGGCAACGTCGTGCCGCAGGCCAATCCCCACGCACCGGCCAATGTCGCCAACTACGGCCGCGAGTTCTACACGCGGCTCTTCGAGGTGATGCTGCGCCTGCGTGCCAACTACCTCTGGCCGGCGATGTGGAACAACGCCTTCAACGAGGACGACCCGGCGAACGCGCGCCTCGCCGATGAATACGGCATCGTCATGGGCACCTCCCATCAGGAGCCGATGCTCCGGGCGCAGAAGGAGTGGGACTGGCGCCATCTGAAAACACTCGGGACTTGGAACTACGCGAAGCATCCCGAGGTGCTGGAGAATTTCTGGCGCGAGGGTGTCCGCCGAAACAAAAACTTCGAGAGCATCGTCACGCTCGGGCTTCGCGGCGCAAACGACACCGAGATGGCTCCCGGCGGCCCGGCGGCCAATCGCGAGTTACTCGAAAAAATCGTCGGCGTGCAGCGCGGCATTCTCCGGGAAGAAGTGAACGCCGACCTCACAAAGGTGCCCCAAGTCTGGTGTCTCTATAAGGAGGTGCAGGAATTTTACGACGCCGGCATGCGCGCGCCCGACGATGTCACCCTGCTCTGGGCTGAGGACAACTGGGGTAACCTCCGGCGGCTGCCCACGGCGGCCGAGCGCGGGCGCAGCGGCGGGGCGGGCATATACTATCACTTCGATTACCACGGCGGACCGCGCAGCTACCAATGGCTCAACTCCAAGCCGATCCCGAAAATCTGGGAGCAGATGTCGATGG
>JANYBX010000037.1 GCA_025360615.1 Opitutia bacterium | reverse complement strand
GAACTGGTCGCGATGATCGCCGCCCCTGGCTTCAGGTGTCGGAGCGCCGCTTTGCAGAGCCAAAAATAGGCGTAGATATTCGTCTTAAACGTCCGGTCGAATTCCGCGTCGGTCGTCGCCTCCAAGGTGGGTTTGCGACTTTGGTGCGCGGCGTTGGATACCAAAATATCCAGTCGGCCAAAAGTTTTCACCGTTTGCGCCACGACCGCCGCGCACGCCTTGGCTCGACTGAGATCCGTGGGCAGAAGCAAACACCGGCGGCCGACCGATTCCACCGCGCGCTGGGTTTTAACTGCGTCGGAATGCTCTTTTTTCAAATAGACGATGGCGACATCGGCACCTTCCCGCGCGTAGAGAAACGCCACCGCGTGACCGATGCCCGAATCGCCTCCCGTGATGAGCGCCACCTTGCCCTCAAGTTTGCCGGCGGGACGATAGCGGGCGGCCCGCCAAGCCGGCGTGGGCCGAAGCTTACTTTCCAAACCGGGCTGTTTCTGGTGTTGCTGCGGGTAAGGCAAACGAGGCTCCGTCTCGGCCAGAGGTTTTTGTTGCCGACGTGAAGGAGAGGAAGGCCGGGATTTTTTCATGGCGGTGAAGGATCGTGATCGGCGGAGGGAATTTTAGAGACACTCGGAACGCGTCCATGAACAACGATGGTCATCTCCCGATTTGTTAGGTTCCCAAGGCCGGGGGACATCGGTGCCGTCGACTCGTGAAACACCGGGCGCGCCTGTCGATTCCGCCGGCACGTTCGATCGCGGCTGGGCCATTGGGATCGTCCGCGAAACACGCCAAAAAAAATCTGCGGACGCGAAGAGGGATGGTATCCTGCCGCGCAAATAACCGCGTCGCATGGCTGGTGAGGGCGTCAACGTCGGGCATTGGCGGGGGGCCGCGCGAATTCGAGCCTCAAACTATTTGTGAGTGAAGCGAGGGGCCGGTGCGGTGCGCCGTCTTCAAAATGCATTCCCTCATTTCCCTTCCGCCCGGCCGATCATCTCGCGGTCGTAGCCAACTGGAATTGTGCGATCGAGTTGAGCTCGGCGATCGCGCGTTCGCGCAGGGTGCTTTCCGGAAAACGCTCCACCCAGGCGAGGGCTCCGGGCCGATCACGCAACGCCCATTGATGGAGCACGGAAATCACCGACTCATCACGCGCGTCGCCCGGAGGGAGTTCGGTCACGATGGCGGCGGCCGCCGCCGGCTCCGTCTTGGACTGAACGTAGGCCAGTCGAGCCACCAGTCCCTCGCGCCGGGGCCCGGGCACCAACGCCAGCGTCCACGCGCGGGCGGTCTCGAGATCGGCCCCAGCCCATCGTAGCGCGAGATCCTCCAAGTCCCCGAGGGGTCGGTCTCCAGGCAGGTAGGCCGCCAAAGTCTTCACCGCCCGGGGAACCGACTCGGCGGCGAGTTGCCGGCAAGCGCCGGTAAGCGCCGTCTCCCGTTCGTCGCGAAAGGGCAACGCGTCGGCCCAGCGCAAAGCGGTCTGCGGGTCACGGGCGGCCCAGAGGCGGCCCACGTGGTCGAGCGCCGCGTGCCGCAAGTCTTCGTCCGTGATGTCCAACACGGCACGGGCCGCCGCCTCGGGATTTTGCGCCATCAGGGCCGGAAGCAGCGTGCCCAAGGCGAAATCACGTTCTTCGGGGCGCGCCGAGCGGAACGCAGCCGCCATCTCCTGCATGAGTTCCGAAACCGACTTTTGCGCGGGAGGCGCAGCCATCAACGCTGGGGTGGTCGCGACGGACGGAGTCCGATCATCCACTCGCGTGGAGGCGGGTGTTGCGATGATCCCGGGGGGCATCGCAAAAGCACCGCCCACGCGCCATCCGATGATGGCAATCAACGCCATCGCGCCGGAATAGAGAAAAACTTTGTGCCTCTGCATGCGGTGATCGATCGCTGCCAGCTCCGTTGCTTTTGCGGGACGATTGATCATGCCAACCATAATTTGTTGAGCGACCTCTGCGGCGCGGAAAGTTGTGACGCTCAGTCTGCCGTTCCGCCGAAAATCAAAAATGTGTTTCGTCGCTGGGATAAAAAAGAGGGAAGCGGTCGCCGGCCAAGATGAGCACCGGCCACCGCGCGTTAAAAAAATGCCCGCACCGAATGCGATCTTCGCGCCCGGTGCGGGGGTGAAGTTGCGCTTAGGGCGCGACGAACTGCCACTGCTGGTTGGTGGTCGTGCTCACGTCCCAGAATTCGATGTAGCTTGGGGTGGCGGCCGAGGTGTTGCCGGTGAAGCCGCCCGAATCGAGCGCGAGGCCATTGGCGCGATTGACGATGCGGTAGTAGCCGCCGCCGAGGGATTGGATCGTCCACTGCTGATTCTGGCTGGAGCTGTTGGCCCACTGGCCGACGGGGCGGTTGGTAGCGGTTTCGTTCATGCTGTCCAAGAACTTGCCGCCAGTGACGCATTGGAGCTTGGCGTAGCCACCCACATAGGAGAGCACCCAGCGTTGGTTGTTGTTGGTGCCGTCGGTCCACTGGCCGACGAGTGCGCCGTCGCCGGTGGAGCCGAGGTTGTCCAGCATCTTGCCACTGGAACGATTGCGCAGGCTGTAGGTGCCGGCGGCCACGGGCGCAGCGACGGAGAGGTCGGGAGCGCGAGCGCGGAGTTCGTTGCGCACGAGTTGGCCGGAGGGCTTGATCTGGCTGGTGCTCCAGCCGCCGTCGACACTCGCGCCGGCGATGAGCACGGCGGAGGACTCGGGGATGTCTGCGAGCGACCAGTTGGCGTGGCCGACCATGTTGGCATCCAGAAAGTCCCACCAAAGGTTGGTCTCGGGCGCATTTACGTTCCCTTTGCCGTCGGCGGCCACGGTACCGTATTCGGTGACGAAGAGGGCCTTTTTGTTGGTGTTAAGCGCGGTATCGGCTTTCGCCCGCAACCCGCCTTTGTGGCTGTCCGCATAGAAATGCAGGGTGTAGGCGATGTTCGGCAGGTTGATGGGATTGGCCGTCGCCTCATCGACTTCCTGGGACCAGTTGCGCGTTCCGCAGATGATGATGTTGTCCGGATCATGCTGGCGGATCGAGGCGATCACGGCCTCGTGGTAGGGCTTGATTTCCGTTGCCCAGGAGAAATTGAGCGGTTCGTTCCAAGTTTCATACAGCACATTCGGCGTGTTGCCATAGCGCTGGGCCATGTCGGAGAAGAAGGATTGCGCCAAAGCCCGCCGCCCCCGGGCGTCGTGAACGTGAAAATCAATGATGGCGTAGATCCCGAGCGAGATCGCCGCATCGACGACCGCGATCACCTTGTTCCGCTCGACGGTGGGATTGGTTTCGTAGCCGCCGGCATCCACTGCCATGGGGATGCGGATCACGGTGATTTTCCAGTCATCGCGCAGCCATTTGATCGTATTGTAATTATAATACTTCGGCACCCACTGGCTCCAGTAGAGCGACATGCCGCGCAGCGCGACCGCCTGGCCGTTTTTATCGACGATGCGATTGCCGGAAACCCGGAGCTGACCGTATTTCTGCACGGCGGTCTGGGTCTGGGCGAAAGCCGAAGTGCTAAAAAAACCGAACAAAACGACGAAGAAAAATCCGAGAAAGGCGCGGATATTATTCTTCGGGGAACGAGACGAGAAGCCAGCCGATGAGGCGGGCACGAGGCAGCCGTGGTTTTGCATATTCAGGGGTTACTGCAGGGGTTGTGGGCGAGAACGGGGAACGATCCGAAAGCGCAACATTTCTGCGCGCACAGGGCGCTCCTCGCAAGCGGACGGAGGTCATGATTCTCCTATGACCAAAGCCATACCTCGCCGCCCGGCCGGATTCGCACAGCCCCTCGCCCATGGTTGATGAAGCATCTGCATTTCCCCGGCTTCCTCCGATGAAAAATACGGGGACGCGCGCCCGCGCGATCGAGCTTCAATTCGATCCATCCGCGCGCGCTCAGGCTTCAGCCAAAGCCAGGCGTCCCAGAAATTCCCGCACGGCGTCGAGAAACCCGGCCGGGTTGTCGTGATGGACCACATGCCCTCCAGCCAAAGTGACCAGGGAGGTGTTCGCTCGGCGCGCGGCCATTTGCTCGAATTCGGCTGCCTCGCTGAATCGGCTGTCGCGTCCCCGGAGGAGGAGAGCCGGACACGGGCTCGCCAGCCAGTCGGCCCAGTGATCGCCGTTGAGGAGCTGCCCGGACATCACCGTGTCGTTCGGGTCAAACGCGAGCCGCGCGCCCGCCGGCGTGTCGCGCATCGAATCCAAAAGATACGGCAGCAGCTGCGGATCGATTCGCTCGGAGAGAACCCTGCGGCTCGAAAAGCAGCCCGTCCAAGACAGCGAGAAAAAAGTATCTTCCTGAATAACCGCCCCGCTTTCCTCGATGATCAGCGCCTCGACGCGCCCCGGATGGCGGGCGGCAAACTGGTAGGCGTTGACGCCACCGAGCGCATGGCCGAGCAGCACCGCGCGATCCATCGCAAGCTGGTCCATGAACGCCGCCAGATCTCCGATGTAGTCGTCGCGCGTATAGCTGATCGCGCGGTCGGAATCCCCGTGGCCGCGCTGATCCACCGCAATCACGCGCCACTCGGGAAACAACGCCCGCGCGAGCGGAGCAAAGGTGGAGGCCTCCATCCAGTGCGCGTGCAGTGCGATCAGAATCCGGCCCGGGCCGCCGGTATCAAAATAGGAGAATCCGAGCCCGGCGTGATAAAAACGATTTCGCCTCAGCGGCCCGGCTACTGCGGTAGGTGAGAGCGGAGGAACACATGATGCAGACCCTGGAACGGCCAATGCCGGCTGCTGACTCGGTGGGAGTGAATTCATAGCGAGGACGAGCGGGGGTTAACAACCTACCGGACGACGAAATCCAAGCCGGTCGCAGCTGGATGGGGAGTTTGGAAACTACCGGATTTTCGGCAGCTTTACCGGAAATCCGGTAGGCCTACCGGATTTCGGATCCTCCTGAGGATAGTAAGACACCGCAGGCTTCGGTTTGCTGGCCACTCCCCAGGCCACCGAGGGATTTCCCGCCAGCGGCCACCTGCAATGAAGGAATTCTCTCCGACCTCGATGGCATTCTCAGCGAGACGCGGGTCGTGGGATTTCACTCTGCCACCAAAATTAAAAAAGCCCCGACCTACTAAAGATCATGCAACGCGATCCGGAGCGCGGTGGCTTGAGACTGACGGACTGCCCCGCTGGTTCAGGCGCGCTCTTCGAGGTCTGGCGAGGCCGGCGGTCAGCTCATGATCGGTGCGCCTTCTTCCCCGTTCCGAACCCCGCCTTGCCACCGAGCCGCCGGCTGCCGGATGGTGGGGCGGTGAATCCAAGCGAACAACTCTGCCTCGCGTGCGGACTGTGCTGCGATGGCACGCTCTTCGACCTCGTGAAGCTCGAAGGAGGCGACGATGCAACGAAGCTGAAAGCGCTCGGACTGCCGGTTAAGGTTTCGCGGGGCAAAGCGCCGATCGCCCGTTTTCCCCAACCGTGCTCGGCCTTGTGCGAGGATCGCACGTGCCGGCTTTACACGGACCGGCCCTGGCAATGCCGGGTTTTCGAGTGCGGTATCCTCAAGGACGCGAAGGCGGGCCGAATGACTTTCGCCGCCGCTCTGCAGCTGGTGAAAAAGGCCCGGCGGCGAGCCGACAAGGTGCGCCGGCTCCTCCGTGAACTGGGCGATACCGAGGAACACCGCGCCTTGGGTGAACGTTTCCACCGCATGTCCGACCGCTTGGAATTCGGAAACGCCGACGCCGACGCGAACGCCAAGTTCGCCGATCTGAGCTTGGTGGTGCACCACCTCAAATTGCAGGCGCTGAATAAATTTTATACCAAGACCGAAGCGCCCGCTCCCGCCCCTGCACGCCGTGCGGATTGACGGGTTTCGAGAGGGAAAATCTTTGCACTTCAGCCGCGACACGCCGCCTCGGTTTTTGCGCGCTCGATTTTTCCCTTTCCAATCATCGCTTCAGGTCGCGATTTGCCACCTGCCCGGAGCACTGCTGCGAGAAGAGTGACCACGCGCAGCAAAATTCCTTGGAATCAGAGTATGTTGGTCGGTGCCTCCTGCGAGGCCAAGAAACGACCCGATCGATCTTCATGATTTGCGAAGGCCTGCGGTAAGCTTGCACGCATCCTGACTCAGTCGGCTCACGTCCTCGGTGGGTTTGCACACACCTTCGCTCGAGCGGCATGCGTCTTGGTGTGACTTGCGTTCATCTTCGTGTGGCTGGCACGCATCGTCAGTCGGGCGGCAGGCGTCTTGGCGTGGCTTGCGTTCATCTTCGCGTGGCTGGCACGCATCTTCAGTCGGGCGGCACGCATCTTCAGTCGCCCGGCACGCATCTCAGCGGGGCGTGCGCGCGTCTCGCAGTGAATTTTTCGCGCCTTCACCTCACATTTTTCCCGCTGGGAGCAAAAAAATCACGCCCTCACGTCGTCACGCCGCGCCTTGAGCTGCGTGGCGAGACCGTTCCAGTTCAACCGAGATAACGCTGCTGGGTAACAGCTCATCTTCGCTCATCGGCGCGAAAAAAACCGAAGAAGTTCTACGACCCGACACCCACCGTCTCGAAGAAAAAGCGCGATTTTCGCAAATAAATGGAGCTGCGGACATCCGGTGTCCGGGGGTGCCTGCTATGATGGTTCCATGGTGAGCCCACGTCGGGCCCGCCGCTCAAACCAGAAAATATCAAACCACAGATGAATGCCTCCCAATCGAACAAACTGAATATGTATCAAACCGTCCAAGCGCTCCTCGGCCAGGTGCCATCCACCTCCGTGCCGGCGCTGCCCGCGAAGCTCGCCGCCTTGGGCAACCACATCGCTGCGATCACGGTGCTCGCCAACACGCAGACGCTTCCCACCAAGGGCCGGCTCGTCGAACGCGAGCTCGCCCTCGCCGACATGGTCGAAAGCTCGCTCGCCATCGCGGGGCCCGCGCTCAGCTACGCCGAGACGAATCAACTCACCGACCTCGCGGCCAAACTCCGCATCTGGCCGAGTCATTTCACCGCGTTGCGCCGGGTGCAGCGCCCCCTCCTCGCCCAGCGCATCTACGATGCCGCGCTCCCGCACACTGCGGATCTTTTTCCGTTCGGTGTCACCGAGGCGATGTTAGGCGAACTCCACGCGAATATCGCCGCCGCCACCGTCCTCCTCGCGCAACCGCGCGGTGTCGCCGTGGAAAAACAAATCGCCACCGGGCAACTCGCGGCCGAGTTCATCGCCGCCGACCAGTTGTTGGACACCCAGATTGATCCGCTCGTCTGGGCGCTCCGCAAAAACGATCCCACCAGCTACGCCCGCTATCAAGTCGCGCGCCAGGTGATTGACCGCGCGGGCGGGCGTCCCTCCCAGGAGCCCGCTCTTCCCGCGGCCGCCCACCCGGCGGTCGTCTCCACGCTCCCGGTGCCTGCGCCCGCGCTCCCCGCGCCGCAAAAACTCGCTGCATGAACGTGGGCCCCTCCCCGCAACGCCGCACGGAAACGTGCGGCGTTTTTTTTTCCTTCACAATTC
>JANYBX010000010.1 GCA_025360615.1 Opitutia bacterium | reverse complement strand
CCGGCCTCATGCCCGATCGCGTCCGCCTGCGCCGTTTCAAAATCGGTTTCAACTCCCCGATGGTCGAGTGGTATAACGGCGGCCTCGCCCCGCTCATCACGAGCCTCGTCCAACATCCGCTCTGGCTCGAAAGCCCGCACTGGGATGGCCCCGCGCTCCGTGATCGCGTGCTCGAAAAAACCAAAGCCCGCTCATGGACGATGGCCGATTGGGGCGAAACCATCGACCTCTGGACGCGCTTCAACCTCGTGCTCTGGCAACTCCTCTTCATCGAAAAATCTACCGCCAGCCTCGGCCTCCCGGCTCTCACGCGATGAAGTTCCTCCAGCTCTTTCCCCTCTACGGCGAATACGTGAAGGACTTCTACGCCGCGCGCGCCGACCTCGCCGCGAAATCCTACGCCGAACAAAACGCCGCGCTCATCGACGATGGCTTCGGCCTCGTGCACATGTTCGCGCGCTACCTCGCGCCGCACGGCTTCGAGACCGAGATCGTCTTCACCGAGGCCGAGGCCGCCCAACGCCAGTGGCTCGCCGAAAACTCCCCCGCTCCGCTCACGAATCCCGACAACTGGCGCCACGAAATCGCCGCCCGCCAAGTCAACGCCGCCCAGCCCGACGTCCTCTACATCACCGAGCCCGTCGGCTTCGACAAAAAGTTTCTCGATCTGCTCACGCACCGCCCGCGCATGATTCTCGGCTGGAAGGCCGCCGCGATTCCGCCCGGCACCGACTGGCGCGGCATCGACCTGATCCTCTCGAATTTCACGCCCACGTTTCAGTGGGCCATCGAACGCGGCGCCGCCCGTTCCGAGTTTTTCACGCCGGGTTTCCCCGACGATCTCGCCGAGGAATTGCCCGACGAGGGCAAGCTCTGGGACTTGTCCTTCATCGGCAGTATCAGCTCCGAGCACCGCACGCGCACCGATTATTTGAACTCGCTCGCGAAGGCCCAGCTCGTGCGGGAAAACGATTTCTCCCTCGGGTATTTCCTCCGCACCGCCGAGCCCGACATCGTCCCCGTCGGCGTCGCGATGCACAACCGCGGCGCGCTCTGGGGACACATGATGCACCGCGTGCTCAAGGGCAGTCGCATCGCGCTCAACATCGGCATCGATCTCGCCAAGGGTGAAACCGGCAACATGCGCATGATCGAGGCGACCGGCCTCGGCTCGTTTCTGCTCACGGAATATCAGGACAACATCCGCCGCTACTTCGAGCCCGGCGTCGAGATCGAGACATTTAAGAGCCCCGGCGAACTCGAGGAAAAAGTCCGCCACTTCTTAAAAGACCCCGCCGCCCGTGAAGCCATCGCCCAACGCGGCCGAGCGCGCTGCCTCCGCGATTTCGCGATGAGCCAAAGCGTCGCTCGCCTCGCCGAACTCATCCACGCGCACGTTCGATAGCCGCCCCCGGGCTTGACCTCCTGCCCGTTTCTTCCGCCCCTCAACGCTCCCGATGTCCACGCCCGCCGACGCTCATCTCTACGCGCAGGAAACCGAGTTCGCCCTGCTCGCCGCCCTGTTGCCCGTGCTGAAGGCGAAGACGTTTCTCGACATCGGCGCCGAAAAGGGAACGTTCGCAAAATTCCTCCTCGACCGCGGTTTTACCGGCGCGATGTTCGAGCCGTTCCCCGGCCACCACCCCGAACTCGCCGCGCTCGCCGCGAACACCGGCGCGAAGTTTTTCCCCTGCGCCGTCGATCGCACCGACCGCACCGCGCAGTTCCACATCGCCGCCGACGAGCAGGGCAAAACCGCCGACTACTATCACTCGCTGCTGAAAATCGAACACGACGATCGTGTCCACCACACGCGCGCCATCGACGTGCAGTGCCGCTCGCTCGCCAGCCTCGCCGCCGCCGGCGAAATCCCCACCGAGATCGGCATCCTGAAAACCGACACCGAGGGCAACGACCTCGCCGTCATGCAAGGCCTCGGCCCGGTGCAAGCCGAGGTGTTGATCTGCGAATTCTTCACCGAGGGTTTATACGCCGGCTGGGAAGAAGCGCACCCGCGCGGGCTGATCGCGCGCGCCGAGCAGCTCGGTTTCTCCCAATATATCGCGATCAAGCGCTGGGCCGGCCAGGAACTCGTCTCGCTCAAGCCCGCCGTGTTTCTGCCCAAGCAATGGGGCAACCTGATGTTCATGCGCCTGCGCGTCTTCAAAGACGCCGCCGAGCCGCTCCAAAAACTCGTCGCCGCAAGCGAGCAGCGCCTCTTCGAGACCGTCGCGACCAACACGCGCGCCGCCGTCGAGAAGGAAGCGGTCATTCAGCAGCTTCTCGCCGAAAAAAAAACCGGTTAGGAGTGGCCCGGAAGTGGGCGGCGGTGCGGCCCGGGGAAGACGCAGTCTGCGCCCCCACCTTTCGAAACGCCCTCCCTCACGCCCGCGATTCGTGGACGTGGTAGGGCGGCGGGGCGGGCTTTTTCGGTTTGCGGGTGGACTCGGCCAGGCGCTTCACCTTGTTCGCGGCCTTGGTCAGCTTGCGCAGCTGCGCGAGTTGCGCGGCGAAATCTTTTGGCGGCGGCGCGTGCAAATCGAGTTCCTTCCCCGATACGGGATGCGTCACCACCGTGTGCTCCGCGTGCAACATCACCCGCCCGGGCTGCGTCGGCAGCCGGGGATCGGGCTTCCAGCCGTAAACCACGTCGCCGAGAATGATGTGCCCGAGCGATTTCATGTGGACGCGGATTTGATGCGTGCGGCCGGTGTGAATCGTGCAGCGCATGAGCGTCGCGATTTTTCCGAACGCCTCCTCGACGGCCCAGTCCGTGTGGGCGTCGCGGCCGCGGCCCTCCTCGTCATCGTCGTCGCTGTCGAACACGTCCATCTTGTGGCGGTGCTTTTGATTTCGGCCGATGGGTTTTTTGATGCTGCCGCTGAGCAGCTCCGGCGAGCCGGAGACGAGCGCGAGATATTCCTTCAGCACCGTGCGGTCGGAAAACTGCTCGGCGAGCCCGCGGTGGGCCTTGTCGTTTTTGGCGACGAGAATCACCCCGGAGGTTTCCCGGTCGAGCCGGTGCACGATGCCCGGGCGCTCCACGCCGCCGATGCCGCTGAGGCTGCCCTTGCAATGCGCGAGGAGCGCGTGGACGAGCGTGTCTTCGCCGGTGCCCGCGCCGGGATGCACCACCATGCCGGCGGCCTTGTTGAGTGCGAGCAGGTGCTTGTCCTCGTAGAGCACGTCGAGGGGGATCGCGACGGCCTTCAATTCGGCGGGCTTCGTGTCGGGAAAGGAAAACGTCACCGTCATGCCCCCGACCACCTTGTAGTCGCGGGGAATGGGTTTCCCATCGAACATGACGAGCCCGGAGGTAAACGAGCGTTGAAAAGCCACGCGGCTGTGCTCGGGAAACGCCCGGGCGAGTTCCTTGTCGGCGCGGGCGTGGCGGGTGTGCGGGGGGACGGTGTGGGTTTGCTCGGTCAAGATGGTGTCGGGCGCGAGGCCCGGGCTACAGCATCGCGAGCCGGTCGATCTCGGCGAGCCACTTCTGTCGCGTCGCTGCGGGCACATCGGCGACTGCCCAGCCGTTGCGGGCGAGCTGGGCGAGTTCGC
>JANYBX010000005.1 GCA_025360615.1 Opitutia bacterium | reverse complement strand
TTTTTAACACAGAAAATCAATCAGCCGGGCAGACAAGACATGTCTTGTCTGCCCGGCTGATTGATTTTCTGTGTTAAAAATCTTGCTGTCACATAAAAAAACAAAAGGATGGACTGCATCAGCAAAAACAGCAAGCTGGTGGCATGGCCGATTTCGTGGAGATCGTTAGAACCCTTGAAGAGCGGGAAAAAAGTATTTCCGCTCAGGAAGATCGTATCCGCGCGCTGAGGGTTGAGTTAGAGAAAGACAGGGAGGCTTTTGCTCGGGTGCGAGCCCTCATGAATGCCCCGGAAGGGCACGTTATTTACTCCCAGCCTGAGATTAAGTTTTTTAAGCAGCCGACGATAAAAGACGCGGTTGCCGCGGCGGTTCCAATCGTCGGCACGGTGAAAAAGATTTTTTCGAGTGGGGATATTTTTGATCATCTTCAAACCCTTCCCGACGACCAAAGATCCGGTTTTGATTTGGAGAAAAGTCGCCCCAATATCTCCGCAAGTTTACGCGAGTTGGCGGATGGGAAAATTTTGATGGTGGTTAAACCAAGTGCCGGGCGCCGGCCTGCTATCTACCAACTCAACCAGGGAGGCTTAGTGAAAAATCTTTTTCCATGACAAATGCGCGGTCCTGCTAGAGGCCGGTATCAGGACCAAGTAAAACGAAACCCCGGTAGCTTCCATTCGGTGAGATGAGGAAGAAGCTACCGGGGCCTAGGCCAACCTTATTTCATGGGGCTAACAGGTTGTCGCACGGGGGGCTCTACATCCACCAGCGGTCGGTTCAAGTCCGACTAGCTCCATTCATTCATTTTCATGCCAGCGTGGCGAAATTGGTAGACGCTTCCGACTTCCAATCGGACCGTGCTCTTCTCTCTTCAAAAATCGAAGGACACTGCGGGTTCGAATCCCGCCGCTGGCACTCAAAGAACTTTTGGTATTACACTATGTGTTGCGGCGAATGTCAACGCCGTTCGCATCCAGTCTGGCACGGATACGCCGGCGGACTTCGCCGAGGATTCAAATAGCTTACGCTCCGAGTCCGAGAGTCTTAGAGGAAAAACCTGCCTCGCCTCTCCCTTTGGTAGCTTGGGACGTCCCATCTTTTTAGGCTTTGACATATTGTAATACGAAAAGTTGTTGACGTACAGAAAACTTTCCGTATTACATTAAGTCAATCCAATAGCTCCCATGTCAAACGTCCTCACCACCGAAAAACAAGCCAGCGCGGTCGCCATGCTTTGCGAGGGTAACAGCATCCGCAGCGTCGAGCGTATGACCGGGATTCACCGCGACACCGTCATGCGCCTTGGTGCTCGTGTGGGCACGGCGTGCCGTAATCTCATGGATGAGACGATGCGCGAGCTTCCCTGTTCCAGAATTGAAGTGGACGAAATCTGGGGATTCGTTGGCAAGAAGCAGCGCAACGTCACGGAGGAGGATAGCGCCGAAATGGGCGACGTTTGGACGTGGGTCGCGATTGATCCTGAAACCAAGGCCGTTCCTGTCTTCCATGTCGGTAAGCGCACCATCGCCGATGCGAACAAGTTCATGGTCGAAGTTGCCGCCCGGATGGCGAATCGCATTCAGCTTTCGTCCGATGGTCTCAATGCATACCCCGGCGCGGTGGACGCGGCCTTTGGCGGAGAAGTGGACTTCGGCACCATCGTAAAGACGTTTAGCACCACCGACGGCGAAGGTAAGTATTCCCCGGGCGCGATCGAGAGCACGAAGCGCACGACGATCAGTGGCGAAAAATTCCACGTCTGCACGTCCTGCGTTGAGCGCCAAAACCTTACGATGCGCCTGCACATGAAGCGTCTTGCTCGGCTCACGCTGGCGTTTAGCAAGAAGCTGGAAAACTTCCAAGCGGCGACCGCTCTTCACTTCGCTTACTACAATTTCGTGAAGTCACATTCCTCCATCCGCTGCACGCCTGCGATGGCCCTCGGCGTCTCTTCCCGCTTGTGGAAGGTGGAAGACTTAGTTGCCCTCGCCTAACGTGAATAGCTACCACGAAGAATTAAAGCGGGCCATCCAAGGGATGCACGGAGGCTCCGCGCTTTGGCTGGAATCAGTTCCGGTCAAAGAGGTGTTTCGCGGTGAAACGGCTTGGGAAGGAACTGTTGAAGTCTTCACGCTTTCAGGCCACGCCAACGCGAATAAGTGCTTTGCGTGGGGTGTTCGGCGTGACGATGACAAGGGGTGGGATGTAACGGCAGTGCTCGCCGTTCCTCCCGTAGTCACCCCGCAGAATGCCGTGAAGGCCGCGATTGCCGCCTATGCGCGGCAAGCATCGCCTCGGCTGTCTGGTAATTCCTGACGAGCTTTTCCGGCGCAGCCTTCTCGCTGATTTTGGTAATCGCGCATGTGCCGTGCAAGTGTCCCGGCGTTGGCTTTAAACCCCACTGGTGGGCGTCTGCGACAGCGATCCAGCAAGGGCGGTGGGAATTGGAAGAAACCCCAGTGCCGCGCCGATAAAACCGCTTCGGCTGTTCGGGTGCCTTGGGTTTTCGCCTGACGCCCACCGAAATTCTTTTTGCAGGGTAGGCGGCTTTGAATCGTTCCCGCAATAACTGCGCCCTTTTTTCTGGGTTCATCGCGCTGGATTGATGCCACTTTCATCGAGATAAAAGCTTTGATTCAAATTAGGACACCACCGAGTGAAAAGAGGCATTGACACCTCCCTCGGTAACCCTAGCTATCAACCCCTTTTCCCATGAAAACGTTCCTCGCCAAGAAGGAGACAGTGCAGCCCAAGTGGTATCTCATCGATGCCGAGGGCGAAGTGCTCGGTCGTCTCGCCGTCAAAGCCGCCAACATCATCCGCGGCCGCCATAAAGCCTCCTACACGCCCACGATCGACACCGGTGACTTCGTCGTCGTCATCAATGCCGAAAAGATCGTTCTCACCGGCAAAAAAGAAGATCAGAACGAGTATATGTTCTTCTCCGGCTTCGTCGGCGGCGAAAGCTACCGCAAACTCTCCGCGCAGCGCGTGCGCCATCCCGAGTTCATTATCGAGCACGCCGTCAAAGGCATGCTGCCCAAGAATCGGATCGCGGCCAAGATGCTGACCAAGCTCCGCGTTTTCGCCGGCCCGGCGCACTCTCACGAGATGAACAACCCCGTTAAAGTTTCCGTCTGATTTTGCCCATGAGCACACCCGCGAATGTTTTCACCGCCACCGGGCGCCGCAAGACCTCCACCGCCCGCATCCGCATCACGGACGGCACCGGCAAGCTGACCGCCAATGGCCGCAGCTTTGACACCTATTTCGTCCCCGAGAGCTTCGCCAAGGCGGCCGCGATGCCGCTGATCACCGTCAGCCTCCGCGAGAAGCTCGACGTGACAGCCAACGTTTCCGGCGGCGGTCTCGCCGGTCAGGCCGGCGCGGTTGCCCAAGGCATCGCCCGCGCGCTGCAAAAAATGAACGCCGAGCTTCGTCCCGCCCTCAAGAAGGCCGGCCACATGCGCCGCGATCCCCGCGCCAAAGAGCGCAAAAAAGCCGGTCAACCGGGCGCGCGCAAACGCTTCCAGTTCTCGAAGCGCTAAGCCGTTTCACGCTTCACTCCTTTCAAAGCCGCTTCCACTCGAAGCGGCTTTTTTGTGCCCGACCCCGGCCGATGCTCCCGCTGTAGGAGCGGCTTTACGCCGCGATCCACCGGCGCTCACCCCGACATCGCCGCTAAAACTCCTTCTCCCATCACTCCATAATTTTGGAGTGACGCCGTGGAACGCGATCTGCTTAACCTTCACCCACGATGCCAACCCCCCCCCGCCGTTTCGCCTTGGTCACGATGGTGCTCGTTGCGGCTCCGGTGGCACAGGCTCATCCCGGACACGACGATCACGAACTCACGTGGGATTTTGGGCACTTGGCCGCGCATCCCGGCGCCACCGTCATGTGCTTTGCCGTGCTCGGTGCGGCGGCCTGGGGCATCTGGCAGGCCACCCGGCCCGGCGGTTTTCTCCGGCGCTCGGTGGTGAAGCACGATAAGGGACGGTGAATCGTTGTAGGCCCGACCGCTGGTCGGGCTCCGGAAACCGACCAGCGGTCGGTTCTACAGTGAAAGCGGTCCGTGATCTATATGCCCGACGAAGGTCGCCTTATCTCAAAGCTTTCTCGGATCGCACGAGAGCCGCGGGAAACGTTTCGCTAAGGCGGCGCGAGCGGCGCGCAGGCCTCGCCGCAGGCGAACGGTGTCGGTGGCAATAAACTTCAGACTCCAGCCGCCACGGCGCAGTCGGCTCACACCCATCCACAGTCCGTCGCCGTGAAGTGCCGCAATGGCGGTTCGCCACGCTGCATCGAACTCGCTCTCGGCGGCGACTAAGACGGCGTTGGCGAAGCATGCACTTGGACCTGAGCCGGCCAGCTCGGCCAACGCGCGCAGCTCCTCGCCGGTGGGCGCGAAACGTTCGCGCAAGATGAGTTCGCCCGCGAGACGCACGTCGATTTCGAGGCAGAGTTTTTCCCAGCCCCAAGCTTCGCCGTGGGCGACGCGGCCGGGCACGAGCACATCGGCGAAGAAGAGTTCGCCGCCCTCCGCCACTTCGATGTGCGTGCTTTGCCGGTAGGTGCAGCCGCGGTGAGGCACGAGCGGTTCTGGCATCACCTCAAGCCAGCCGCCGGTGGCCACGGTGAAATGCTGCCGGCATTCGGCGGAGCCAGCCTTCATTTTGAAAACGCGGCTGGCGCTGGGTGTTGTCACGAGCAGCGAGGCGCCTTCATCGACTGCGATGTCGGATGTGAGTTCGTCACCGGACAGGATGCCCGCCGTGGGATTCACGACCTGCACGAGCAACGTGTGCGCGTCGGCATCCCAGTAGGGTTTGCTCACATGATACGGCGCGCGAAACGACTGCGTCGCGAGCACGGTGCGGCCATGGGCGCGAGTCGCCGCGCGGAGCGCGAGATGTCCGGAAAACTCAGACATCAGACGGTGGGCCACAAAAAGCACAAGAAGGCGAAAAAACGATCATTCGATCAGATGCTTTTTTGCGCTCTTTGTGCTTTTTGTGGCGATTCATCGCTGCCGGCTTGGCCAAACAGCACCGCGTGTTCGATCCACGCGATCACGGCGTCGAGGTTGTGCTCGCGTTTCAAATCGCAGAACAAAAACGGCCGCAGGCCTCGCTGGATTTTCGCGTCGCGGTCCATCACGCCGAGGTCGGCGCCGACGAGCGGGGCGAGGTCGATTTTATTGATGATGAGCAGATCGCTGAAGCGAATCGCAGGACCGCCCTTGCGCGGGATTTTGTCTCCCTCCGCCACGTCGATCACGTAGATGAACGCATCCACGAGTTCGGGGGAAAACGTGGCCGTGAGATTGTCGCCACCGCTCTCGACGAGCAGGAGCTGGAGGTCGGGGAATTTCGTTTCGAGCGCGCGGCACGCCTGCTCGTTCATTGTGGTGTCATCACGGATCGCCGTGTGCGGGCAACCGCCCGTCTCGACGCCGGCAATGCGCTCGGCGGGCAGCGCGCTGTGTTGGATGAGAAACTGCGCGTCCTCGGAGCAGTAGATGTCGTTTGTGACGACGGCCATCGAGTAGCGCTCGCGGAGGCGCTGGCAGACCTTGAGACAAAGCATGGTCTTGCCCGAACCAACCGGGCCGCCGATGCCGATGCGAGGGGGACGAGTCATGGGAAATATTTCGGATTAAGCGCGAAGACGCGAAGTCTCGCGAAGGAAGTGCGAGGGCCGAATCGGGAACGAGAAAATCTTGGCGAATCTTTGCGGGCCTTCGCGTCTTTGCGCTTGGTCTGAAAAATCATGAGATGAACATGCGGGCGTCAGCCGATTCGTGGCGGGCGGCGGCAATGTCGAGCCAAGGGTTGAACCAGCCGATTTCGCTGACGGGCGTGAGCTCGGCGCTGGCGATGATTTCAGGAACGGCGGTGAGGGCCTCCGTGAGCAGCGATTGTGCGGCGTTCTGGCCGAGGCGGAGAATTTTCATCGCGGCGGAGAGGAGAGACGAGAGCATCGCGTAGCTGATGCCCGCGAGCACGGCCGGCAGCGGTGCGCCGAGCACGCGGCCTTCGAGCGCGGCGGAGATGGCGGCGGCGTGCGGCCAGTTTTCGGCGGCGGCGCGGCGGAGAAATTCCCGGGCGAGCTCGTGACCGCGCAGCGTCGCCATCAGCTCGGCGCGCTGGCGGCCGATGTTTTCCGAGGCGAGGCGGGCTTCGCGCGCGGTTTTTAGCGCGGAGGAGAGCACGCAGAGTTCGCTGAGGCGCGGCCAGTCCGGAGTCTCGAACGCCCGCCACGCGTGCGCCGCGAGCGGGAGTTCGACGTGACGCAGCGCCGGCAGCGTCGACTGAAAAATGAACCGTCGCAGCGTCTCGCGGTCGCGCACGACGCCTTCCTGCACGAGTGGCTCGAGACCGAATGAGTGCGCATAGCTGCCGGTCGGATAAAAAGAATCCCCGGCCTGCAACAGGCCGAGGAGCCACGCCGAAGTAGCACGGGCATCTTGCCCGTGTGCTTTCGATTCACGGGCGGGACGCCCGTGCCACTTCTTAATGCCGGTGGCTGGAGCCGAACTCATGGGTGGATGCGTTTCCGCGGGCGAAGCGCCCGGGGCGAAAAATGGCGGTTGTGGTGGTGAACGGAACTTTGAGGCGTTCGAGCAGCTGCCGGATCGCGGGTTCATCCGGGGCGAGCAAACCCTTCGGCTCGGCCGAGAGTTCGAGATGCAGATTTCCCACCGCCCAGCCGATGCCGGCTGCTGCTGATGGGGTAAGATCGAGGGAGATTTCAATTACAGGCTCGGGGTGCTGGCGAATCACGTAGCGGGCGAGGGAGGATTGCCAGACGGCGTCGCCGTCCTTCAGCGGCGCCGACAGCTCGAAGCCGAACTCCGTGCCGTCCTCCGCCGCGCCGCGCCAGAGACGTTTAACGATGGTCGGCCGTTCCACGCGGATGGCGATTTCCGGAAGAGCAGGGTCTGAACTTTCAAGCGGGCCTTGGACGAGGTTCAGCATTCGCAGTCTAAAAGGAAGGACGGAGGGCGGCCTGACGAGGCGATCTTTTTCCGAGCGCCGGATTGTGCCCCCGTGCGCCCGTCCTTTCACTCCAATCATGAAATCCCCCTTTTGGTTTGCCCGGATGCTGGCAGGAGCCGTCGCAATGCTGGTCGCGCTCGATGTCTTCGGCGCGGTGCCGCCGGTGCCGCAGCATCAGTTTTCCATCGCGGAAAAAGATTTCCAGCTCGATGGCGGCGCGTTCCAGATTCGCTGCGGTGAAATTCATTTCGCCCGGGTGCCGCGCGAGTATTGGCGGCAGCGTTTGCAGATGTGCCGGGCGATGGGGCTCAACACGGTCTGCGCTTATCTCTTCTGGAATTTCCACGAATGGGAGCAGGGGAAATACGATTGGACGGGCCAGGCGGACGCGGCGGAGTTTTGCCGCATCGCGCAAGAGGAAGGGCTGTGGGTTATCCTGCGTCCCGGACCTTATGCGTGCGCCGAGTGGGAAGGCGGCGGGCTGCCGTGGTGGTTGTTGAAAAATCCCGCGATCAAACTGCGCTCCCAAGACCCCGACTATCTGAAGCCGGCGAGTGCGTGGTTGAAAGAAGTCGGTCGCGTGCTCGGTCCGCTGCAAGTGAGCAAGGGCGGGCCGATCCTGATGGTGCAGGTGGAAAATGAATATGGTTCCTACGGCAAGGATGCGGATCACATGGGCGCGATCCGGCAGGCGCTGCTCGACGGCGGTTTCGACGTGCCGCTGTTTGCGTGCAATCCGACAAACGCGCTGCGCAACGGCTACCGCGCTGATTTATTTCAGGTGGTTAATTTCGGGCGCGATCCGGAGAACGGGTTCAAGGCGCTGCGCGCGGTGCAACCGACGGGGCCGCTGATGTGCGGGGAATTTTATCCGGGGTGGTTCGATACGTGGGGCGCGCCGCATCATCTCGGAGATACGAAACGTTATCTCGCGGATTTGGACTACATGCTTTCCCAAGGCGCCTCGTTCAGCATCTACATGGCGCACGGCGGGACGACTTTTGGGATGTGGTCCGGCACCGACCGGCCGTTCAAGCCCGACACCAGCAGCTACGACTACGATGCGCCGATCAGCGAAGCGGGCTGGAGCACCGAAAAATTTGTGGCGACGCGCGCCTTGATGGCGAAATTTCTGAAGCCCGGTGAAACGCTGCCGGCGCCGCCCCCGGCGAATCCGGTGATGACCGTGGCCTCGTTCACGCTGACGGAAAGCGCGGCGATCCTCGAAAACCTCCCCGTGCCCATCGAGGATTCCGCGCCGCGAAACATGGAAGCTTACGATCAGGGTCGTGGCTGCATCCTCTATCGCGCGATGATTCCGGCCGGGCCGGCGATGCTGTTGGAGATAGGGCGGGCGCGCGATTTTGCGTGGGTGCTGATGGATGGAAAACAAGCCGGCGTGCTGGACCGCCGCCTGCGGAGAAATCAGGTGCAGCTGCCTGCACGAGCCGCGTCGGCGCAACTCGACATCCTGGTCGAGGCGGTGGGGCACGTAAACTACGGCAGCGAGATGCACGACCGGAAAGGGTTGCCGGGGTCCGTTCGGTTTATCGGCGCCGACGTGCCCGCTCCGACGAAGTGGCAGGTTTATCCGCTGGGCCTTGATGCGCCGATGCTCGCGGGTTTGAAGTGGAAAACGGCGGCGGCGAACGGCCCGGCGTTCTGGCGCGGTAGCTTCACGGTGGACAAGCCCGCCGACACGTTTCTCGACCTGCGCGGCTGGGGCAAAGGCGTGGTGTGGATCAACGGCCGCTGTCTGGCGCGCTACTGGAACATCGGGCCGACGCAGACTGCCTACGTCCCGGGCGCGTGGCTGCGCGCGGGAAAAAACGAAGTCGTGGTCCTCGATCTGGTCGGACCGACGAGCCCGATACTCGCGGGCTTGGAGAAACCGATTCTCGACCAATTGCGTCCCGAACTTGATTTTGCCCGGACGACCGGGGCAAAAGGGAAATTGCTGCTTGGTGAACTGCAGCCGATCCACACGGGCACGTTGGCCGCGGGACCGGAGGCGCAAGAGGTGCGATTCGCGCAACCGATCGAAGGCCGGCAGTTCGGTTTCGAATCGCTCAGCGCGCACGACGACAAGCCCTTCGCGGCCATCGCCGAGCTGGAGTTACTCGACGCAGCGGGGAACTCGATTGCCCACACGGATTGGCAGGTCGTTTACGTGGACAGCGAGGAATTCGCGACGCTGGATGGCTCGGCCTCGAACGCCATCGACGGACAGACCGCCAGCCAATGGGTCACGGCAGATGGCGCCACTCATCCGCATCGACTCATCATCGACCTCGGCGCGAACACGCGCATCGGCGGTTTCCGCTATACTCCACGAGCGGGAAACAACGTGACGGGGCGGATCAAAGATTATCGCGTGTTTGTCGGCGGCGCTTTGGTCGAAGCGGAAGCGAAGTGAACGCGCAAGGATGGGATCACGGCATCAGCAGCGGTAGCGGTTCACTCTTAAAGCGGCGGTAGACCCTGAAGTCGCGCGCATCGATGGTCACCAGTTTGGCGCGAGGGTGCAATTCGCTGAGCACGACGAGCGACGCATCGGCGGCGTCCATTCGTTCGAATTTCGCCATCAAAATTTGGGTGCGCAAGAGATGACGGGGCCAGAGCGAGTGAAGGACGATTCCGCCTTCCCGCACCAAGGTGAGCAGCGCCTGCACGGGTGCAGAGTTTCCGCCCAGTTGATAGCAAGCCTCGCCCAGCACGATCTCGGTGGTGTGCAAACTTCCCCGGCGGCTTTTGAGAGCAGCGACGCTCCAGTCGTGCCATTGATCGCCGGCATTGAGCCAGCCAATGAGGGGTCCGGCGTCGACGAGCGTCTTAACGTCCATAGCCTTCGCGCGCCGAGAGATCGCGCGGGCCGTGGAACATCCCCTTGTAGTTCGCCGCCAATTTCGCGAAGTCCGGCGCGCCTTCAGCAATCTCTTTCTGCAACGCGCGGCGGCTCAGCGCGGAAATCTTTTCGCCGCGTTTCAACGCGGTTGCGCGCAGTTTTTTGTCGAGCGTGGCGGGCAGCTTGACCGTGAGCGAGGGCATGGTCTTACCGTGGTCTTACAACCGCTCGCGTCAAGAGGTCTGGCTGGGATCAAAATAGAAAATACCGCTGCGCCATCGGGAGGATTTTCGCGGGCTCGCAGGTGAGGATGCGGCCGTCGGCTTTCACGGTGTAGGTCTCGGGGTCGACTTCGATCTGCGGGAGCGCGTCGTTGAGGATCATGTCGCGCTTGCCGATTTTGCGGCAGCTTTTCACGGGCTCCAGGCGGCGCGCGAGGCCGAGTTGTTTCGGGCCGGTTTTGCTGCGGAGTGAGGCTTGGCTGACGAAGGTGACGCTCGTCGAGGAGACCGCTTTGCCGGCGGCGCCGAATTGCGGGCGGTAGAAGGTCGGCTGGGGCGTGGGGATCGAGGCATTCGGGTCGCCCATGTTCGCCCAAGCGATGAAGCCGCCTTTGAGGACGAGCTCGGGTTTCACGCCGAAGAGCGCGGGCTTGAAGACGACGAGGTCGGCGAGTTTGCCGACTTCGAGCGAGCCGACGATGTGCGAGATGCCGTGGGCGATGGCGGGGTTGATCGTGTATTTCGCGAGGTAGCGGAGCGCGCGGAAATTATCGGCGGCGGCGTGGCGAAGCTCACCGCCCCGGACCACGGGCGAGACGCCCGTGCCACTCGGAGCGAGGGTGCCGAACTGGGTCTTCATCTTGTGCGCGGTTTGCCACGTGCGGATGATGACTTCGCCGATGCGGCCCATCGCCTGCGAGTCGGACGACATCATCGAGATGGCGCCGAGGTCGTGCAGGCAGTCTTCGGCGGCGATCGTCTCGGGGCGGATGCGGGACTCGGCGAACGCGACGTCCTCCGGGATCTTCGAGTCGAGGTGGTGGCAGACCATGAGCATGTCGAGGTGCTCGTCGATGGTGTTAACCGTAAAGGG
>JANYBX010000004.1 GCA_025360615.1 Opitutia bacterium | reverse complement strand
CCACGGGCCAGCCTTTGTAGTCGCCGAGCAAGATGGATCCGCTGATGCCGAGCGCCACCCCGATCAGGCCGCCGAGCGAACTGAGGGTGATCGCCTCGATCAGAAATTGCGTGAGGACATCGCTGCCGTGCGCACCGAGGGCGAGACGGATGCCGATTTCGCGGGTGCGCTCCGTGACCGACACGAGCATGATGTTCATGATGCCAATGCCGCCGACGAGGAGGGAGACGGCAGCGGTGGTGCCGAGCAGATAGATCAAGGCATCGGTCGAGGCGGTGCGGGCGGCGGTGATGTCGGCCTGATCCTGCACGGTGAAATCAACGGTGCCGTTGTGGCGTTGGGTGAGCAGGTCGGTGACGTCGGCCTTCACCTTGGTGACGGTATCCTCGTTTTTGGCCTGCACATAAATCTGGGTCAGATTCGCGCGGCGGGAGATGCGCTTCATGTGGCTGGTGTAGGGGATGAACACCACATCGTCCTGATCCTGGCTGGCGTTGAAGCCTTTGGCGGCCATCACGCCGATAATCCGAAAGGGCGTGCCACCGTTGGTGCCGCCGGCACCGCCACCGCGGTCCCCGCCGCCACCACCACCGCCTTGACCAAAGATGCGGATGCTTTGACCGATGACGCTGGAGGAATCCATGCCGGGGAAAAGATTTTCGATAATCGTCTTGCCGACCACCGCGACCTTGGCGGAAGCGACCACCTCGGCATCCTCGAAGAAGACGCCCTCATTCACGCGCCAACTGCGGATGATGGGGAAATCGGGCGCCACGCCATAAACCTGGGTGCCCCAGTTCAGACCGTTGGCCAGAATCTGGCCGCGCCCGACCACGTAGGGGCTGACGGCGATCACACTGTGGTCCTTCTCCGATTCCCCGCGTTGGAAACTGGCGATGATCGCATCGGCATCGGCCGGCGTGAGGGTGGTGGCACCGCCGAAGCCGCTGCGGACGCCGCCTCCCTGGCCTTGGTTGCCCGGGCCGACCAGGACAAGATTGTCGCCGAGGCTGGCGATGGCGGCCTGGACCTGCGCCTTGGCTCCGTTGCCGAGGCTGAACAACACGATCACGGCGGCGACGCCGATGATGATGCCGAGGGCGGTCAGGATGGACCGCATGGTATTGCGGCGCAGGGCCCGCAAAGCCATCCGAAGGGTGGTGAAAAAGCGCATGATGGGATTTTCGATTTTGGATGCTCGATTTTCGATCGAGGCGGAGGCGGGATTCGACGACGGCGAGCGCGGGGGGAGATTCTTGAAATCGAAAATCAGGAATCCAAAAAAAATTAAGCTGTGGTCGTGAGTTTGGCGGCGGTTTCCGCCTGCCGGAGTTTGCCGAGCTCCACCTCGGCGATGCTGCGATCCGACGTGAGTTCATCCCGGACGACCACGCCATCGCGGAGGATGAGGTTGCGTTTGCAGTAGCGGGCGACGTCGAGCTCGTGCGTGACCATCACGATGGTGATGCCCTGGTCGTTGAGCTTTTGGAAAACGCCCATGACCTCGATGGAGGTGCGGCTGTCGAGGTTGCCAGTCGGTTCGTCCGCGAGGAGGAGTTGCGGCTCGTTGACGAGGGCGCGGGCGATGGCGACGCGTTGCTGTTGTCCGCCCGAGAGCTGGTTGGGCATGTGGTCCGCGCGATTGGAGAGGCCGACAATATCGAGGCAGTGCAGGGCGCGCTCGCGCATCTTTTTCGACGACAGACGCTGCTTTCCGTATAGGCAGGGCAGCTCCACATTTTCCACGGCGGTGGTGCGGGCGAGGAGATTGAAGCCTTGGAAGACGAAGCCGAGTTTCTGATTCCGGATGTCGGCGAGTTCGTTTTTGTCGAGGAGGGAGACGTCGACGCCATCGAGCAGGTAGCGGCCGCGGGTGGGGCGGTCGAGGCAGCCCAGCATGTTCATGAGCGTGGATTTGCCGGAGCCGCTCGCGCCCATCAGCGCGAGGAATTCCTTTTGCTGGATTTCGAGTGAGACCCCGCGCACCGCATGCACTGGCACTTCGCCGGAATCATAAGTTTTATGGAGTTCCTCGATTTTGACGACGGCGGGCATGAAGGGGAGGAAAAGGAGTGGAGCGGGGGCGATCAGAAGCCGCCGCGACCGCCGCCGGGGCCGCCAAAGCCGCCGCGCTGATTTTGCTGAAAGGGATTGCTGCTTTGGCCGGGCGGACCGCTGACGGCGGGCGCGGTTCCGGGCATGGTGACATAGGTGACGAGGCTGTCGCCCTCCGTCACGCCGTCGATGATCTGAGTGAGGGTGCCGTCGGAAATTCCCAGATGAATGGCAACGGGCTCGGGAGATTTTTTGCCCGCTGCATCGGTCACCAATTTATAAACCGTGCGGGGCTGGTTGCTCACGTTCATGCCGACGCCGCTGCTGGTGCCTGAGCCGCCGCCGTTGCGTCCGCCGCGTCCGCCGCCACCGCCGCCTTGGCTGCGATTGGCGAAGCGGGCGATTTGCTGCGTGATCGCCTCGGGATCGAGCCCCTTTTCGACCGCGAGTTTTTTGGCTTTCTCGAGCACTTCGGGAGTGGGCGGCGTGCCGGGTTGAAAACCGGCGCTGGACATGATTTCGCGCAGGGCGGCGCGCCGTTCGTCATCGGACAGGGCGGGTTTCGCGACGGTTTTTTCGGCGGTGGGGGACGCCGCCGGAGCGGGAGTTTTCGGCAGCAATTCGGCGGGGATGCGCACGCGCAGGGCGTTGTTGGCGACGACGAGGACGTCGGGGCGTTCCGCGACGACGATGTTGGCGGTCGCGGTCATGCCGGGCTTGAGGAGGAGATTGGAATTATCCACGTCGATGATGACGGAGAACGTAACGACGCCGCTGGTGTTCTTGGCGAAATTCCG
>JANYBX010000555.1 GCA_025360615.1 Opitutia bacterium | reverse complement strand
CAGCGTCCTCATCGTCGACGACGAGAAACACACCCGCGAGGGTCTCCAGCAGGCGCTGGCCGACAATTACGACGTCTCCGTCGCCGCCAGTGCCGACGAGGCCTTCAATCTCCTCGACGCGCAGCCGTTCGACGTCGTTCTCACCGATCTTCGGATGCCCGGGAAGTCGGGCCTGAAGGTCATGGACAAGGCCCTCGCTCTTCCGCAGCGCCCCGCCGTTTTGATGATGACCGCCTACGGCAACATCGACACCGCCGTCGAGGCTATGAAACGTGGCGCGGTCGATTTTCTCACCAAGCCCGTCAATATCGAGCGCCTTGAAGTCCTCATCCAGCGCGCGTTGAAAACGAAAACGCTCGAGGTCGAGGTCCAGCAACTTCACGAGCGTCTCGACGAGAAATTCAGTTTCGGCGGCGGCATCGTCGGCAATTCCCCCAACCTCGTCGCCGTCCTCGACCGCGTGAAACTCGTCGCGCCCTCGCGCGCCACCGTGCTCATCGAGGGCGAGTCCGGCACCGGCAAGGAGCTGATCGCGCAAGCCATCCACCAGGCCAGCCCGCGCGCGCGCGCGCCCTTCGTCGCCGTCCATTGCGCCGCGCTCTCGGAAAATCTGTTGGAAAGCGAACTCTTCGGCCACGAGCGCGGCGCCTTCACCGGGGCGATCGAGCGCCGGATCGGCCGCTTCGTGGCCGCCATCGGGGGCACGCTCTTCCTCGACGAGATCGGCGAAATCTCGCTTTCGACCCAGGTTAAACTCCTCCGTTTCCTCGAGACAAAATCCATCGAACGCGTCGGCGGCTCCAAGCCCATCGACCTCGACGTCCGCCTCGTCGCCGCCACCAACCGCAACTTGGAGACCCTCGTGCGCGAGGGAAAATTCCGCGAAGACCTCTTCTTCCGCCTCAACGTCGTCCGCATCGAGCTCCCGCCGCTCCGCACCCGCCCCGACGACATCCCGCCGCTCCTCGCGCACTACCTGAAATTTTTTTCCGAGGAAAACGGCCACCCGCCGCTCACGCTCGAACCGGGCGCGATCGCCACGCTCAAGACTTATCCTTGGCCCGGCAACATCCGCGAACTCCGCAATTTTTGCGAAAACGCCGTCGTCCTCCGTCGCGGCGGCAAGCTCACCGAATACGATCTCGACCCGAAATTCCGCGGCGCCACCACGCCTGGAGCCGGATCGGCCTCCGACCGCCCCCATCCCTCCGGCACCTCCGAGACTTCCGCCCCAGCCGCGAACCCTTTCTCCGTCGAGGAAAGCGAAAAGCGCCTCCTGCGCGAAGCCCTCATCAAGTCGCGCGGCAATCGCACGAAGGCCGCCGAGCTCATGGGCGTCAGCCGCCGCACGCTCCACCGCAAGCTCGCGCAGTTCCCCGAGCTGGATGTGACCGACAAATGAGCAACGCCGAGGTAGGGCGGGTTAGGGATAACCCGCCGCGTTTGGCTCTGCTCGCGTCCAAACGGCGCGTTAGGGATTACGCGCCCTACCTATGAGCAGCCGCCCGCGCACCGCGCAGGAAATTATCCACTGGCTCGAAGTCGGCGCGGGCGCGCGCTGGATCCGTCTCGCCGCGGTGCTGGCCGGCACCGTCGCGCTCTCGCTTCTCGTCGCGTGGAAACAATTCCACGGCCCCGTCACCGAGACCACGCTCCTGCAAGCCGACGTCGGCCGCCAGCTCGCGTGGGGCGAAGGTTTCACGACGCTCGTCAACTACCCGCAGACCGCCGCGTTTCTCCGCGAGCGCAGCGGCGTGCGCTTCGACCCGGCGCGCCGCTATCCGGAGCTGCATCAAGCGCCGCTCTACTCGCTCGTGATTGCCGGCGCGCTCCGCCTGCTTCCCCTCGAGACGCGCGAGAAACTTTTCGCCACGCCCGCTGAGCCGCCCGACGGCTGGCCGCCGGATTATTTTTTGCTCGGGCTCAACGTCGCCCTGCTCTGGCTCGCCGCCTGGCTCACCTACGCGCTCGGCGCGCGGTTGTTCGAGGAGCGCGTCGGCTGGATCGCTTCGCTCGCGCTGCTCGTCTCGGTTTCCATCTGGCAGCAGACCGTCGTGCTCAACGGCGCGCCGCTGCTCATGGTGCTCGGATTGCTTGCGTTTCACGCGTGGACCCGCGTCGAGGAAAACGCCGACACCCGCGCGCCACTCCCGTGGCTCGCCGCGCTCGGTGCCGCCTGCGGCCTGCTTTTTCTCACGGAGTATTCCGCCGGCACGCTCGTGCTCGTGGCGCTCGGCTATGCGGCGTGGCGCTTTAGCGGACGCGCGCGCGGCGTGGCGCTGACGCTCGTCGCGGCGGGATTTCTCCTCGTGGCGGCGCCGTGGATCGCGCGCAATCTCCTCCTCACGGGGTCGCCCGTCGCGCTCGCGGTGCAAAACGTGGCGCTGAAATTCGGCGATCCCACGGCCGAGCCCGCGTCGGTGCGCGCCACGCTTTCAGCGGCGATGCCCACCGTGGATCTTTATAAACTGGGCAACAAGACACTCACCGCCCTCCAGGAAAACGTGAAGACGCGCCTCTGGTCGGGCGGCGCATTTTGGTTCACCGCGTTTTTCGTGGTGGGCTGGCTCTATCCGTTTCGCGCCGTCGCCGCGAACCGCCTCCGGTGGGTCTTCACGGTCGCGCTCGGCGTGCTGCTGCTCGCGCAGGCCGCGCTCAACTCTGGCGAGAGCGACCGTTTCGCCGCCGGCTGGCTCGCGCCGCTGATCGTCGTTTTCGGCGCGGGATTTTTCTTCGTGCTGCTCGGCAGCAACCCCGCGCTCGCGGCGTGGCCGCGGCTCGCCGCCGCGGCGCTGCTCGTCCTGCAAGCGCTGCCCCTCCTGCACGACGCGCTCGAACCGCGGCGCGCGCACTATCAATACCCGCCCTATTTCCCGCCGTTGTTCGAGGGCATGAGGCAGGAACTCGCCCGGCGCGATGCCCTCGGCCGCTTCGGCTTGATGGCGGATGTGCCTGCGGGCGTCGCCTGGTATGGGCGGACGCGGGCGTGGGCCCAGCCGCCGCGCCTGCGGGATTTTCACGCCGTCTCGCTCGAACAGCCGATCGGCGAGCTGCTGCTCACGCCGCGCACCCTGGACCGACCGTTTTTCACCGAGCTCAACGGCCGGCCCATTTTGCCGAACTCGCTCAGTGCCGTGGCCAACCGCTTCGGCGAGTGGGGCGAAGTTTACGCCGGGCTGCTCACGGGGCAGTTCCCGCGCGACCTGCCATTGCTCGCCCCGCAGAAATTCGCGGAGAACCTCTACGTGTTGCTCAACCCAGCACTGCCGCCGCTCCGGGGAAAGTAATTGCTTCGCCGCGCCGCCGCTTCGTAGCGTCCGCCCGTCGCTGCGGTCCCATTCACCTATGAAACACCCGAGCATTTTCCTGATCGCCGGTCTGCTCGGCACGGTATCCGCCTGGGCTGTTTATGCGCCCGTGCCCGAGCCGCAACAGGGCCGCGAGTTCACCTTCAGCGTGCGCGGGGGTTTTAGCCACGACAGCAATATCTTCGGCTCCGCGACTGGTGCCATCGAGAGCAACGTTTACCAGCTCGCGCCCAAGGTCGCGTTCAACGCCTCCGTCACGGACCAGACTTTCGTCTCCGCCTCCTATCAGCTTTCGCTCGATTATTTCGACAAACGTCCCGGCGAAAAAACCCTCGACAGCCACGATCTTCAGGCGCGCATGGCCCACTCGTTTTCGCCCGTCACGACCCTCGACCTCACCGAGGCTTTCGTGAGCGCCAAAAATCCCGAGTCGCTGCTCGCGGGCGTGCCGATCAACACCGACCAGTCGAATTATCGGAATCAGTTCGACGCGCGTTTCGCCACCGCCCCCGCGCCGAAGACCGGTCTCACCGTGAAGGCGCGCAGCCTGCTCTACGACTACCGCAACGCCATCCTCAGCCGCAGCCTCGACCGCACGGAAAATCTCTACGGTCTCTCCGGCGATTTCGCCCTGCTGCCCGAGACCAAGCTCGTCGTCGAATACCGCCACCAAGATGTCCTTTACCGCACGGGCGGGGCGACGAAGAACAAGCATTCCGATTTCCTCATGGCCGGCGCCGACTACGCCCCCGGCCCGAAAATCAGCGGCTCCGCGCGCCTTGGTTTCGAATCCCGCCGGCGCAGTGGCGAACGCAGCACCACCTCGCCCTACGCCGAACTCTCCGGCAAATACGACTACGGCAAGCAGGCCTTCGTGAGCGGCGGTTACGTTTACACCCTCGAGGAATCCTCCGATACGACCCGCTTCACCGACACGCAGGTCAACCGCTTTTTCGTCAACGTGCAGCACCCGCTCGCGCCCAGCGTGATCGCTTCCGGCTCGATCAACTACGAGCCCACGCAACTTCAGGGCCGCCGTGGCCAGCGCGACCTCAACGAGAACAACACCCGCCTCGGCCTCGCGCTCCATTATACGCCGACGAAAAACTGGACTGTTTCCGCGAACTACGACTACGACCACGTCACGTCGGACGATGCCGCGCGCCAGCTCGAGCGCCATCGCACCGGCGTGAGTGCGACGTTCGCGTTCTAAGACGGCGTCCGAACACCGATCCGAATGCCGCTAGGTCGGAGCGTTCACGACTATTTCCCTGTGCGCTTTTCGATCAGCGTTGAGCCGCGGTCGAGCAAATGCCGACTCGCGAGCCAGCGAAGGAGGTAACCGCTGGCGGCGGGGAAGTCGGTCACGTTCGCAGCCAGAGCCTGAGTGAGATGGCGCTCTTCCCAAACCGGGCCTTTCACCGATGCGCTGGAATCGTAGCCGAGTAACGCGGCCCCGACATCGACAATCGAGAAGGTGAGATAGTCGAATCTCCGGTTATTCTCTTTTTGGACCGGCCAGTAGAGCGTGCCGTCGCGACGGTAGATCGTGCTTTCCTCATTCCAGATGTGATCGACCAGGTTGGCATAAACCGCGGCGCAGTTGAAGGTGTTCGATTCCGGAATCCGTTGTCCGCCGAGCACGAGAAAGAGAGAACCTTCTGTGACATGGCGAAGCGGTGAAGCCATATAATCCGGATGTGGGTAAGCGTCATGGTTTCCCAGAGCGCCCTGTTCGTCGATATTGTAGCCTGTGACGGTGGTGCGCACCTCGAGGCCATCCACGATGCGGCGATTCTCACGATCGGAAGGTTTGGCCAAAGCGGTGAGGCGATACTGGCAAGCTTTGCGAAACCACCGTTCGTGATGGGGATGGTTCGGCAAAAGAGCGCAGGCGGTCTGCAGCCCCGAGGCATCCCAGCCATTCTCCTCGGCCTTGGTGTCGTTGACGTAATTTTCGTTCGCGGAAGGAGGCTGCACCTCCAGGAAGCGATCCGCTTCGTGGATGAGCATGCGAGCAAGGTCGTCGCGGGAATTTGGATCGAGGTCATCCCAGACCAGCCATCCCGCGACCGCGACCTTGCTCGCCCATTGTGACGACTGCCATTGATCGCCCCACGGCACACCGATGCCGCCATTCGCCAGGTGGTCGTGTGCGAGGGACTTCACCAGCCAAACGACCCGACGGAGGGCGATTTCCCGGGAAACCTCCGTGACCGCCGGCTCATAGGCTCCGGTGAAAAGTGCGCTTGCCACCGTGTAGGCTGATTCGGCGGCCGAGCGGATCCCTCCCTTCGTTTCCTGGCCAAATTTCCCTTTCTTCCCGTTGTTTTCCAAGTAGCCGAAATCAATCAGCGCCGCGGCCGCGGTGTTCTCACTATGAGCGAGAGGATCGGGGATCGACTGCCACCACGCGCCGAGAACGACTTGGCACGAGCGATTGAGCGCAGTTTTCCAAAGCTTGCCCAAGGGATCGGCCACCGGCGGCGTCGCGAGGGCCGGCAGCCGGATCGGGGTAACGAACTCGGAAGGACGGCCGGCCGCCGGTGCGGCCGAAAGGGACTGAGCGGCGAGCACCAGCAAACCGACGACGAGGAATTGGAGCGAACGGACGATCATGGAAGGGGATCCGGATAAGTGGTTCATCTGCGCTGGAGGTTTCACGGAAAGCAGAACCAAGGAAATCAATTTCCCTGCTCTCAGCTTTCCGCCGACGCGTTCTAGGTTGCCGCCCCCCGGCGCGCGGCGTTTTCTCCGGCACGTTCATGGCTACGTTTACCGCGATCAAAGACAGCGCGTCGCTCGCCGACTTTTTCCAAATCCTGCGCCTGCGAAAGGCGCTCATCGCCCTCGTTCTCGCGGTGGTGCTGGTGACGACACTCGCCGTCACCGCCTTCCTCCCGCGCTGGTATCTCGCGACCGCCAAGATCCGCGTCGAAAAACCTGAGGGGGAAATGAAGCTCTTCCAGGCCCAGAGCGTGAACGGCTACGACCCGTATTTCCTGCAGGATCAGTTCAAGATCATGCAGTCGGAAAAAATTCTTTATCCCGTGATCGAACGCCTCGGCCTCGGCGCGAAGCTCGCCGTGACCCTGGGCATGTCTGGCACGGTGCTGACGCCCTCGACGACCTATCGCTACCTCGTGGACAAGATGCTCCGCATCGAATCGCAGCGCAGCTCCTCGCTCATCGAGATCAACGTCTATGCGCAAGATCCCGCCCTCGGCGCCGACATCGCCAACGAGATCGCGCGCTTCTACTCCGAGGACCGCATCGCCCTCGCCACGTCCGAGCAACGCGAGGGTTTCGTCAAGCTCCGCCAGGAACTCGTCACGCAGGAAGCCCTCGTCTCCACCCAGCGCGACCGCATCGAAAAACTCCGCAAGGATCTCAATATCTCCGGCGTCGACCTGAACTCGCGCTACTCCGACATGGAGATCGAGACGCTCCGCCAGATGCAGAATTCGCTCATCGCGCTCAGCGTCGACGCCATCGGCCGCAAGACCCGCTGGGAACGTTTCAAAAGCATCCCGCCCGAGGACCGCGCCGCCCTCGTCAACTCCGAGCTGATCCCCGACCAGAATATCCAAAATCTCCTCCAAGCCTACCTCCTCGCCGATCAGAAACTCGTTCAACTCAAGAGCCGCCTCGGTGAAGCGCACCCCGATCTCGTCTCCGCCGTCGAGAACCGCGCCAAGATCAAGGAACAGCTCGACGCCCAGCTCCGCGGCTACGAAAGCTCGCTCGAAATCGGCTACAAGGAAGCTGACGCCCGCGTCACCGAGCTGAAACGCCAGCTCACGCAGGCCAAGGTCGACCAGATTCTCTCCGCCCGCGACCGCATGAGACCCTTCGAGGAAGCCGCGCAAAAATTAGAGGACGAAACCCGCCTCCTCACCACCCTCAAGCTCACGCTCCGCCAGCGCGAAATCGATTTCCAAGTGCCGAAGCGCACGATCGAAATCCTCAACACCGCCGAGCCCGCCACCCGGCCCAGCCGCCCGAGCTGGCCGCTCAACACCACCCTCGCCCTCCTCTTCGGCACCGTGCTCGCCGTGACGGTTGCCGTGCTCCTCGAATATTTCGACACCAGCTTCCGCAACATCGCCGACGTCGAGTCGCGCCTCCGCGTCCCCGTCCTCGGCATCGTCCCCTTTCA
>JANYBX010000550.1 GCA_025360615.1 Opitutia bacterium | reverse complement strand
GACTGTTGGCGGCTCGATCCCGAAGGAATTTATCAAGCCTGCGACCGAAGGCATCCGCGAAGGCACCAACAACGGTGTCGTGGCCGGCTTCCCGGTGGTCGATGTCATCATTCGCATCGTCGATGGATCTTTCCACGAGGTGGACTCCTCCGAGCTCGCGTTCAAGATGGCTGGCATCTTCGCGTTCAAGGACGCGATGAAGAAGGCCAACCCCATCCTGCTCGAGCCGATCATGGGCGTCGAAGTCACCACACCCGAGGAATATCAGGGCGATCTCATGGGCGACATCAACCGCCGCCGCGGCCAGATCCAAGGCATGGAGAACAAGGCCGGCGCGTGTATCATCGCGGCGCACGTTCCCCTTGAATTGCTCTTCGGTTATGTGACCGACATCCGCTCGCTCTCCAAGGGCCGCGCCAGTGCCGGCATCACGCCGTCGCACTTCGAACAAGTTCCGAATTCCCTCCTCGCCAAGATTGTCGAGACCAACGCCAAGGGGCCGGCTCGCAGCTAAACCCTCGTTCTTTTTACGCCATGAAAGGCCAACGCATTCGCATCAAACTCCAAGGCTACGACTATCGCGTCATCGATCAGTCTGCCCAGGACATCGTCGAAACCGCCAAGCGCTCGGGCGCCCGCGTTTCCGGCCCCATTCCCTTGCCCACGCGCATCGAGAAGCTCTCCGTGAACCGCTCGCCGCACGTCGATAAAAAGTCGATGGAGCAGTTTGAGACGCGCACGCACAAGCGCCTCATCGACATCATCGAGCCCACCGCCCAAACGGTGGACGAGCTCAAGAAACTCAACCTGCCTTCGGGCGTGGACATCACCATCAACGTCTAAAGCCCACTCTTAACTCTCAACGTTAGCAGTTGCCTGTGTGCCCCTCGTGGCACCGCCAGGTTTCATCTAATGTAGGTCGTTAAACGGAAATTTTTTCCACCTACCACTTAGCCCATGATCTCATCGCTCCTCGGCAAAAAAATCGGGATGACGCAGGTCTACGACGCACAAAACGTCCTAGTTCCCGTCTCCGTAGTTCAAGCCGGACCCTGTTCAGTGGTCCAGATAAAGACCGTCGCAACCGACGGCTACCACGCGGTCCAAATCGGCTTCTCCCAAAAGAAGCCCAAGAACACCGCCTCGGGTGAACTCGGCCACGCCAAAAAAGCGGGCCTCGATGTCGCCCCCCGCGTCCTGAGCGAAGTCCGTCTCACTGACGCCTCCACGCTCAAGGTTGGCGATATCCTCACGGTCGCCTCGTTCGCTGAAGGGCAGCTCGTCGACGTCAGCGGCGTCAGCAAGGGCAAGGGCTTCCAAGGCGTCGTGAAACGCTTCCGTGTCGCCGGCGGTCCTGCCACGCACGGCTCGATGTTCCATCGCCGCATCGGCTCGATCGGCATGCGCCAGACTCCCGGCCGCGCTTGGAAAAACCAGCGCATGCCCGGCCACATGGGCACCGATGCCCGCACGGTTCAAAACCTGCGCATCGTCAAAATCATCGCCGATCAAAACCTCATTCTTGTGAAAGGCGCGATCCCTGGCGCCAACGGCGACGATGTCGTCGTTCGCACCGCCATCAAGGGTCAGCCCAAAGCTGCCAAGTAACCCGGAGAACCCGCAGTCATGAAACTCACCGTATTTAGCTCCGACGGCACGACCAGCCACGAACAAGATTTCGACGGCCTGCCCGTGTTCGAAGGCGACAAGGGCCTCCAAGCCCTCAAGGAAGTCATCGTCGCCATCAACGCCAACAACCGCCAAGGCACGCACTCCACGAAAACCCGTGGCGAAGTCCGCGGCGGTGGCAAAAAGCCGTGGCGCCAAAAAGGCACCGGCCGCGCCCGCGCCGGCTCCATCCGCTCGCCCCTGTGGGTCGGTGGTGGCGTCGTCTTCGGCCCGAAGCCCCGCGATTACTCCAAGAAGATTAACGCGAAGGTGAAAGCCCTCGCTTTCAGCCGCGCCCTTTTCGACCGCGCGGTCGCCGGCGAGATCGCCGTGATCGAGCAGTTCGCCGAGGCGGACACCAAGACTAAGGCGGTCAACATCGTCCTCGGTCGGATCGCGCCTGCCGGCAAAGTGCTCCTCGTCGACGCGCCGTTCGCTGCCGGGACGGCCCGCGCCGCCCGCAACATCGATCGCGTTTATCTTCAGGAAGCCGCGAAGCTCAACTCGGTCGATCTCGCGAAATACAAGAAGATCATCGTCAGCAGCAAGGCGCTCGAGGCCATCATCGCCCGCGTCAACGGAGGTAAAAACTGATGAACGCCCATAACGTCCTCAAAACGCTTTTCCTCACGGAAAAATCCAACAAGTTGTCCGCCACGCTCGGCCAATACACCTTCGAGGTGTTCAAATACGCCAACAAGCACGCCATCGCGGAAGCCGTCGAGCAGACCTTCAAGGTCACCGTTCGTCGCGTGAATGTTCAAAACTACCGCGGCAAAAACAAAAAGAGCCGCCAAGGCCAGCCCAGCGTCACCTCCGACTTCAAGAAGGCGATCGTGACCCTGAAAGCCGGCGACAAGATCGAGCTCGTCTAAGCGCGACCTCGCCAAACGGAACCACCACCATGCCCATCCATTCTTTTCGTCCGCTCACGCCATCTGGCCGTTTCACGTCGCTGAACAAGCAGCCGACGCTCTCCAAGGAACGCCCCCAGAAGGCCCTCACCGAGTCGAAGCACAAGAGCGGCGGCCGCAACGTCTACGGTCGCGTCACCTCGCGCCATCGTGGCGGCGGTCACAAGCAGCTCTACCGCATCATCGACTTCAAGCGCTCCGTGCTCGACATGCCTGCCAAGGTGCAGGCGATCGAGTATGATCCGAACCGCAGCGCCAATCTCGCGCTCATCTCCTACACGAACGGCGAGAAGAGCTACATCATCGCTCCCGAAGGCCTCGAAGTCGGTGCCATGATTGTCGCGTCGAACAAGGCCACGACGAATGAGTTTTTGGTTGGGAATAATTTCCCCCTCCGTCTCATCCCGCCCTCGACGCTGCTCCATTGCGTGGAACTCGTCCCCGGTCGCGGTGCCCAGATCGCCCGCACGGCTGGCGCGAGCCTCGAGCTCATCGGTGTCGAAGGCGACAAAGCCCAGCTCAAGATGCCTTCCGGCGAATTGCGTTTCGTTCACGCGAACTGTCGCGCGACGATCGGCAGCGTTGGTAATGGCGACCACAATAAGCAGTCGCTCGGCAAAGCCGGTCGCTCCCGCTGGCTCGGCAAGCGTCCCCACGTCCGTGGTGTGGCGATGAACCCGGTCGATCACCCGAACGGTGGCGGTCAGGGCAAATCCAAGGGCGGCGGCGGTCGCCAACAGCTCGTGTCCCCATGGGGCCAGCTCGCGAAGGGCTTCCCAACGCGCAAGCGCACGAAGCTCTCGAACAACTCGATCATTCTTCACCACAACGGCCGCAAGGTCCGCAACCAGAAGTAACCCGACTCACTTCGCACCATGGCACGTTCCATCAAAAAAGGTTTCTTCGTCGATTACCACCTGCTCGAGAAGATCGAGAAGGCGGTCAAGACCGGCGCCAAGAAACCCATCCAGACTTGGTCCCGGCGCTCGACCATCACGCCCGATTTCATCGGCCACACTTTCAGTGTGCACAACGGCAAGGCGTTCACCGCCGTCTACGTCACCGAGAACATGGTCGGCCACAAGCTCGGCGAGTTCGCCTTGACGCGCATCTTCAAGTCGCACGGCGGCATGACGCGCAAGGAAATCTAAGTCTGCTCCCCATGCTCCCTCGCCTCCCCAGTCTCTGCCTGCTCGCGCTCGTCGCCGCCGCTCCGTTCACGGTGCGTGCTGCGTCGGTTCGTTCCGGTGCGGCCGAGGTCGTCGGAGTGCAGGCGACGCGGACGGCCGATCTCGTGCTCTTGGGAGCAGGCTTCGATGCCGGTCTCCGTCAGGGCATGGTTTGCCGGATCACGCGTTCGGCCGTCGTCATCGGCGAAGTGCTCCTCGCGGACCTTCGCTCGAATTGCAGTGCCGCTCTCATCCTGAATCTGGCGCCCGGCCAAAGCATCCGCGCCGGCGACGTCGCCGCCATCAAAGTTCTCAAAACCTAAATTTATCACCCAACCAAAAGGATAGGGCAGGGCTTCGGCCCCGCTACTATCGCCGACCTCAAAATCGGAATCCTCCTCACCACCATGGAAGTCCAAGCCCTCACCCGCTACGCGCGCATGTCGCCAAAAAAGATGCGCGACGTCACGCGCATCATTCAAGGCCGCCGCGCCCCGGAAGCCGTCGAATACTTGACGCTCATCCCGCGCAAATCCGCTCAGCTCATCGTCAAGACGTTGAAGAGCGCGATCGCGAACGCCGAGAACAACAACAACCTCTCGGCCGACTCGCTCGTCATCAAGAGCGCCACGATCGATTGTGGTCCCGTCCTCAAACGCTTCAAGGCCGGTGCCCGCGGCACCGCGATGCCCCGCCGCAAGAAGATGTCCCACATCCGCATCATCCTCTCCGACGGCAAATCCGAATAACACACTACCATGGGCCAAAAAACCAATCCGATCGGTTTCCGTCTTGCCGTCCGCCGCAACTGGCAGTCCCGCTGGTTTGCGACCAAGAAGGAATTCCCCAAGCTCCTCCTCGAAGATTCGATCATCCGCGACACGCTGATGGCGAAGCTCAAGCAGGCCTCCGTGCCGCGCATTTTCATCGAGCGCGCCTCCAACCGCGTTCGCGTCAAGATTTACACCGCTCGTCCCGGCATCGTCATCGGTCGCAAGGGCGCCGAGGTCGAGAACATCAAGGCCGAGCTCGCGAAGCTCACCGGCAAGGAAATCCTCCTCGACATCCAGGAGGTCAAGAAGCCCGAGATCGAGGCCCAGCTCGTCGCGGAGAACGTCGCCCTCCAGCTCGAGCGCCGCATCGCTTTCCGCCGGGCCATGAAGAAGGCCGTCGAAATGGCCATGGCCCTCGGTGCCGAAGGCATCCGCATTCAGTGCTCCGGTCGTCTTGGCGGCACGGACATCGCCCGCCGCGAGTGGCAGCGCAAAGGCCGCGTGCCGTTGCACACCCTCCGCGAGAATATCGACTACGGCTTCTCCGAAGCCCTCACCCTCTACGGCAAGATCGGCGTCAAATGCTGGATCTGCAAAAAAGAAGAGCCCGTCACCGCCTAAGGTTACGCTCTTCATCCACGAAAACTTTTAGGAGATAACTCCCATGGCTCTAGCTCCCGCCCGCACCAAATACCGCAAGACGATGAAAGGCTCCCGCGCTGGCAATGCCAAGCGCGGCAACACTCTCGCCTTCGGTGAATTCGGCCTCCAGTCGCTCACCCGCGGCCCCATGACCGGCCAGCAGATTGAAGCTGCCCGCGTCACCATCTCGCGCCATCTGAAGCGCAAGGGGAAACTCTGGATCCGCGTGTTCCCGCACAAGCCCGTGACCAAGAAGCCGCAGGAAGTGCGCATGGGCCAGGGCAAGGGCCCGGTCGAGTTCTACGTCGCCGTCATCAAGCCCGGCGCGGTCCTTTTCGAACTCGCCGGTGTGTCCTCCACCATCGCCAAGGAGGCCTTCCGCCTCGCTGACGCCAAACTGCCCTTCCATTGCCGTTTTATCGTCCGCGAAGGCACGGCCGTCTGAGGCATTTAATTTTAACAACCTGCCGCCGCCATGACCGCCAAAGAAATCCGCGAACTCTCGCCCGCCGAGATCACCACCAAGCTCCGCGAAACCCGCGAGCAGCTCCTCCAGCTCCGCCTGCGCAAGCAGACCGGTCAGGTTGAAAAACCGCATCTCCTCCGCTCCTACCGCAAGGACATCGCGCGCCTCGAAACTGTGCTCGTCGCCAAGAAAACTCCCGCCCCGGCCGCCGCTTAACGCGCTTCCGGCCCATAACGCATCACCGCCATGTCCACTGCCACTTCCGGTTCCCGCAACACGCGTAAGACCATCATCGGCTTCGTCACCAGCCGCTCGGGCGACAAGTCCATCAAGGTCACCATCCCTTACAAGACCCCGCATCCGCTCTACCACAAGGTCATCAATCGCAAGACCGTCGTCCACACGCACGACGAGAAGAACGAGACCAAGGTCGGCGACAAGGTCGAGATCATGGAGACGCGTCCCCTCAGCCGCCTCAAGCGCTGGCGCGTGGTGAGCGTCGTCACTCATGCTGTCACCACGGATGCCGTGGCCATCAGCGAAAACGATGTCGCCGCCCAGGTTCCCACCAAGACCACCGTCGCGAACGCCACGGCCGCGTCCTGATTTCAATTTAACAACCGCTCACTCCCCAGGAGGCTCATCATGATCCAACTCCGCTCCATTCTCGACGTCGTCGACAACACCGGCGCCCGCAAGGCCGCGATGATCTCCAAAAAAGGTCAGATCACCGCCACGGCCGGTGTCGGCGACATCATCACCGTCCACATCAAGCAAAGCGCCACCGAGGCCACCGTGAAGAAGGGCGAGGTCGCCAAGGCCGTCGTCGTTCGCACCCGGGCCCCGGTCCGCCGCGCCGATGGCAGCTACCTGCGCTTTGACAGCAACGCGATCGTCATCATCGACGCCGCCAACAATCCCAAGGGCACCCGCATCTTCGGCCCTGTCGCCCGCGAACTGCGCGCGAAAAACTTCATGAAGATCATCTCGCTCGCTCCGGAGGTTCTCTGAACATGGCCCAGAAATTTCACATCAAACGCAACGATCAGGTCGTTGTCATCGCCGGCTCCCAAAAGGGCAAGGAAGGCAAAATCCTTGAGCTTCTTCCCGCCAAGTCCCGCGCCCGCATCGAGGGCATCGCGATGATGAAGCGCCACGTCAAGAAATCGCAGGAGCATCCGCAAGGCGCCATCGTCGAGCGCGAAGGCTCTGTGCACATCTCGAACCTGATGCTCAAAACCGTGTTCGACGCCAGCAAGCGCAAGAAATCCGCGCCCGCCGCCGCCACGGCCTGATTGATCCACTGAGCGCTTGCTAACCCGCCGGCGCGTCTGACCTACTGACCCTTTTTCCACCAAATACTCACCTTTACGCCACCGGGTCGGTAATCCGGTGACTCTCAAAATGAGCTACGTTCCCACACTCAAAAAGATTTATAACGAGCAGGTTTTTGCCGAGCTCATGAAGAGTCGCGGCTATAAGAACAGGCACCAGGTGCCGAAGATTCTTAAGGTCAGCCTCAACACCGGCATCGATGCCGAGGCCGACAAAAACCAGATCGTCGACATCCAGCGCGATCTCGGCGCCATCGCCGGCCAGAAGCCCGTGCTCACGAAGTCCCGCAAGGCCATCTCGAATTTCAAGCTGCGCGAAAATCAAGTCGTCGGCTGCCGTGTGACGCTTCGCGGAAACAACATGTGGGAATTCCTCTACCGCCTCCTCGCGGTCGCCCTCCCCACCATCCGCGACTTTCGCGGCGTCTCGCCCAAGCTCGACGGCCAGGGCAATTACAACATCGGCATCACCGATTTCACGATCTTCCCCGAAATCACCGTCGAAAACGTCAAGAAGACCATGGGGCTCGACATCACGATCGTGACCTCCGCTGACACCGACGAAGAAGGCCGCGAGCTGCTCAAGCTGCTCGGCATGCCCTTCCGCCGCGTTGAAACCAAGACTGTCGCCGCCGCGTAATTTTCGCCCCGACCCACTTTCACCATGCCGAAGACCTCCGCCATCGAGCGCAATAAGAAGCGCATCGCCCTCGTCGCCAAGCACGCCAAGACGCGCGCCGACCTGAAGGCCGCCCTCGCGAATCCCGCCACCACCGACGAAGAATTTTTCGCCGCCTCGAAGAAGCTCCAGAAGCTTCCCCGCAACTCCTCCGCCGTGCGCATCCGCAACCGCTGCTCCATGAGCGGCCGTCCGCGCGCCTACCACCGCAAATACGGCGTGTCGCGCATCCAGTTCCGCGAACTCGCCCTCGCCGGCAAGATCCCGGGCGTCACGAAATCCTCCTGGTAATTTTAATCGCTCGCGGGAGTTTACGCGTCTCCGACGCGTCGGATATGACCCGCTGGCCCTCAACCAACATCCAACATGACAGACCCAATCAGTGATTTCCTCACGCGCCTTCGCAACGCCAGCAAGGCGCGCCTCGTTCTGTGCGCCTCCCCGCACTCCACCCTCAAGGTTGGCATCGCCGCCATCTTGAAGGCCGAGGGCTATGTCGCCGATTATTCGGACGGCACCGACGAACGCGGTCACAAGACCCTCGTCGTGAAAATGAAATATGTGGATGGCGCTCCCGCCATCACCGGTCTCGACCGCACGTCGACTCCCGGCCGCCGCCTCTACGCGAGCTACAGCGAGATTCCCCGCGTCCTCAACGGTCTCGGCATCGCCATCGTCTCCACGTCGAAGGGTGTCATGAAAGACTCCGACTGCCGCCGCAACAAAGCCGGCGGCGAATTGATCTGCAACGTTTGGTAACCCGCCCGCACCATGAGCCGCATCGGCAAACAACCCGTCCCCATTCCCGACAAGGTCAAAGTCGGCATCACCAACACGACCGTCGTCGTCGAGGGCCCGAAGGGGAAAGTTTTCAAGACTTTCGCTCCCGTCGTTAAAATTTCCATCGTCGACAAAAAAGTCATTGTCGCCCCCTCCGAGGAGTCGCGCTTCGCGAGCGCCATGTATGGCACGGCGCGCTCGATCATCGCAGGCATGGTCAAGGGCGTCACTGAAGGCTACGTCAAGGATCTCGAAATCCAAGGCGTCGGTTTCAAGGCCATCCTCAAGGGCAAGCAGCTTGACCTCGCCCTCGGCTATTCGCACCCGATCCTCATGGACATCCCGGAGGGTATCAAAATCACCGTCGTCGAAGGAACGAAGGTGAAAGTCGAAGGCTGCGACAAGCAGCTTGTCGGCGCCGTCACCGCGGAAATCCGCAGCTACTATCCGCCCGAGCCCTACAAGGGCAAAGGTGTCCGCATCGTTGGCGAACGCGTCCGCCGCAAAGAAGGCAAGACCGTCGCCTAATCCTCGTTCTAATTTTCCATTTCGGGACTCCACCCATGAATACCATCTACAAGGCCAAGCTGCTCCAAAAGCGTCGCTGGCGCATCCGCAAAAAGATCACCGGCACGGCGCTCCGTCCGCGCCTCAGTGTCAAGTTCAGCGGCCAGAACATCTACGCCCAGGCGATCAACGACGAGCTCGGCACCACGCTCGTGTTTCTCGGCACGCTCGATCCCGAGCTCCGCAAGCAGAAACTCGGCGCCAACATCGCGGGAGCCAAGGCTCTCGCTTCCGCATTCACCGCCAAGGCGAAGGCTGCGGGCATCACCTCCGTGGTGTTTGACCGCAACGGCGCCCGCTACCACGGCAAGGTCAAAGCCTTTGCCGACACCGCCCGCGAAGGCGGACTCGTATTCTAATTCTCGCCTATGAGCTCTGACACCGTTTCTCCCGTTCCCGCTTCCGATTCTCCCTCACCCGCGGCAGCTGCACCTGCGGCTCCTGCTCCGGCCCGCGCTGGCGAGCGCGGCCAAGGCCAGGGCCAGCGTGGCCCTCGCCGCGATGGTCAAGGCCCCCGCGGCCCCCGTCGCGACGATCGCAACAAGCCCACCATCTCGGCCGACGGCACGACGATGATTGAGAAGGTCGTCTTCATCAATCGCTGCGCCAAGGTCGTCAAGGGTGGTCGCCGTTTCAGCTTCTCCGCTCTCGCCGTTGTCGGCGACGGCAAGGGCAAGATCGGCATCGGCTACGGCAAGGCGAACGAAGTTCCCGACGCCATCAAGAAAGGCACCGCCAACGCCCACAAGCACATGGTCAAGGTGAAGCTCAAGGGCGACACCATCTCCCACGATGTCTTCGGCGAATACGATGGCGGCAAAGTTCTCCTTAAGCCCGCCTCTCCCGGCACCGGCCTCATCGCCGGCGGCGGTGTGCGCGCGGTCCTCGAAGCAGCCGGCGTGAAGAACGTCCTCACGAAGTCGATGGGTTCGAACAACCACATCGCCGTCGTCAACGCCACGCTCGCCGCGCTCCTCCAGCTCCGCACGGCCGACGAAATCACCGCCATCCGCAAGGCGGTCTGATTTAACTTTAACTATCATCCGAGTTCCACTCCACGCTCACTGAGCGGGGTGGGGCGCCCTCACTAGGAACCATTATGAAACTCCACGAACTCAAAAACGTTGTCGGTGCCATTCACCGCAAGAAGCGCGTTGGCTGCGGCGAAGGCAGCGGCCATGGCAAGACTTCCGGCCGCGGCGGCAAAGGCCAGAGCGCTCGCTCCGGCAGCAGCATCCGCCCCGGTTTCGAAGGCGGCCAGATGCCCCTCTACCGCAAGCTCCCGCACCGCGGCTTCAACCAAGCCTCTTTCCGCGTCGAGCCCGTGATCGTCAATGTCGGCGATCTCGCCCGTCTCGACGACACCGTCACCGAGGTAAACGCCGAGGTGCTCGCCAATGCCGGCCTCATTCGCCACGACGAGAAATACCTGAAGGTGCTCGGCGATGGTGAAATCACCCGCGCCTTGACGATCACCGCGTCGAAGTTCTCCGAGTCCGCCAAGGCCAAGATCGAAAAGGCCGGCGGCCAAGCCATCGTCGCCTGATTTTCAACGAGAGCGCGCCCCGGTGGCGCGCTCTTTTTTCGTCGCCGCTTCCGCTTCTCAATTTCTCGATTTTCCACCCGTGTTCTCCGCTTTCACGAACTCTCTGAAAATCCCCGAGCTGCGCTCGCGCATTTTCTACACGCTCTCGCTGCTGTTCGTCGCCCGCGTCGCCGCGCACATTCCGCTGCCCGGCATTGACCCGCATCCGCTGCAGGAGTTTTTCAAAACCCAAGCCGGCGGTTCCGGCGGGGCTTTGGTCGGTCTCTACAACATGTTCACCGGTGGCGCTCTCGTGAAGGGTGCCATCGCCGCGCTGGGCATCATGCCCTACATCAGCGCCTCGATCATCTTCCAGTTGATGACCGCCGTCGTGCCCGCCCTGAGCCGCCTCCAGCAGGAAGGCGACGTCGGCCGCCAGAAGCTCACGCAATACATGCGCTACGCCACGGTGCTCATCTGTCTCATTCAGGGCACCCTTCTCATCCTCGCGCTGGAAAATCCCGGCCAGCTCTTTCAAGGCTACGATGTGAATGTCTACGGCCCCATCGTGGTCGTCGGGAAAACCAGCTTCTTGATTCAGTCGGTTATCTTTATGACCGCCGGCACGCTGTTGCTCATGTGGCTCGGCGAACAAATCACCCAGCGGGGTATCGGCAACGGTGTCTCGCTGCTCATCACCGTCGGCATTCTCGCCGACATTCCCGGCGCCGCTTCGGCGACCTACAGTCTTTTCTTCCGCCCCGTCGGGACCGGCCAGAACCTTGGTCTCATGGCGGCGCTCGTGATGGTGCTGCTCTTCGTGATCGTCACGATGGGCATCATCCTCGTCGTGCAGGGTCAGCGCAAAATTCCCGTCCAATACGCCAAGCGCGTCGTGGGCAACAAGGTCATGGGCGGCCAAAGCTCGTTCCTCCCTCTCAAGGTCAACTACTCCGGCGTCATGCCCGTCATTTTTGCCAGCGCGATTTTGCTCTTCCCCCAGCAGATTTTCTCCCAAGTCGGCGCGGCGTTTAAGATCAAGTTCCTTCAGGAGATTTCTCAAAATCTTCTCCGCGGACACTGGAGCTACTACCTCATCGATACCGTGCTGATCATGTTCTTCAGCTACTTTTGGGTGTCTGTCATGTTCAAGCCGATTCAGATCGCCGACGACCTCAAAAAATACGGCGGCTACATCCCCGGTGTTCGCCCTGGCGAGCCCACCGCTCAGTTCCTCGATTTCATCATGACGCGCCTCACTCTCGCGGGCGCGATCTTCCTCACGGTCATCGCGGTCATGCCGGATGTGCTCCTCTTCGAACTCAACGTTCCCCAGCGCATCGCGGTCTTCTTCGGCGGCACCGGTATGTTGATCACGGTCGGCGTCATCTTGGACACCATGCGCCAAGTTGAAACCTTCCTCCTTCAGCGCCATTACGACGGCTTCCTGAAAAAGGGCCGGATCAAGTCTCGTGCCGATACCCGCCAGGGCATGACCGGCGATGCGCTCAGCTCCGACGCCATCATGAAACTCGCCCTCCCGATGCTCGGCTTGCTGCTACTCGGTGTCGGTATTGCCGCCTACCGGCACTTCACGAAATAAGTTCTTTACTCTGGTCGCGATGGCCGCCATCACCGACCTCTTTTCGCTCGGCAGCACTCCTGCCAAGGTGAAAGTCATCTTCCTCGGTTCGCCTGATTTTCACTCTGAAAAGCTGATGAACCAAGCCCGTTCTTTGCACATTGAGCACGTCTCTCCCTCCGGCCTGATTCGCCGGGAGATTTCGCGCCGCCCCGGCTCTGCCGCGGCGGAAGAAGTCGCCACCATCGCATCGCTGCGCCGGTGGTTCTTTACGCGCAAACCTGATGCGGGATTTGTCCTGACGGACTTCCCGGCTACGCTGCTCCAAGCCCTCGTGTTCGACGAATGGCTCGACGCTCGCGACGAAACCCTCGCCGCCGCCGTCGCGTTTCCCGGTTCTTCCGAACCGCTCGTCGCCCACTACCGCACCCTCGGTCTCCTCATCAACGGAGCCGACCTCGCTGCATGATACCGATTAAAGATAAAATCGGCATCGCCAAAATGCGCGAGGCGTGCGCCATCGCCGCCACGGTCCTTGAGACACTCAAGCCGCTGGTTCGCCCTGGCGTCACTACGCAAGACTTGGAAGAAGCTGGCCGCGATACCATCGCCCGCCTCGGCGCCCGCAGCGCCTGCTACGGTTATCAACACGGTTCCCGCCGCTACCCGGCGCACACCTGCATCTCGGTTAACGAAGAAGTCGTTCACGGCATCCCGTCGTTTCGACGCGTTCTCCGCGAAGGCGACATCGTCTCCCTCGACATCGTCGTCTGGCACGACGGCTACGTCGGCGACAATGCCTTCACCGTCCCTGTTGGCCCGGTTTCTCCCGCTGTCGAAAAACTCCTCCGCGTCAGTCGCGAGGCCCTCGACCTCGGCATCAAGCAAGCCCAGATCGGCCACCGCATCGGCGATATCTCCCACGCGATCCAGACGCATTGTGAAAGCCATGGCTTCACCCTCGTCCGCGAGATGGTCGGCCACGGTGTCGGTATCGCGATGCACGAGGCCCCCGAAATTCCGAATTTCGGCCGTCGCGGCACAGGCGAGAAAATCAAGCCCGGCATGACGCTCGCCATTGAGCCCATGGTCAATCTCGGCGGCTACAAGACCAAGACCCTCGCCGATGGTTGGACGCACGTCACCTCCGACGGCAAGCCCTCCGCTCACTTTGAACATACGGTCCTCACGACCGACCACGGCCCCGAGATCCTCACGATCCCGCGCCCGCTTTGAAAATTTTCCCTCTCCGATTTTTTAACTAACAACTCTCAACCACCACCACACCATGCCACGTCTCCTCGGCGTCGAAATTCCCGCGAAGAAGAAAATCGCGTTCTCCCTCCGTTATATTTACGGCGTTGGTCCCCAGCGCGCCGACCTGATCGTCAAGGAAGTCGGGCTCGACCCCGATATGCGGGCTTCGGATCTCACCGAAGAGCAGCTCAACAAAATCCTCCACGTCATCACCGAGCACAAGTGGGTTGTTGAAGGTGATCTCCGCCGCGATCACACCGCGAATCTCAAGCGCCTCCAGGCGATCAATTGTTACCGTGGCGTCCGCCATCGTCGCAGCCTCCCGGTCCGCGGTCAGCGCACCAGCACCAACGCCCGCACCCGCAAGGGCCCGCGCAAGACCGTTGGTGTCACCAAAGCTAAAGAAGTCTAATCCCTCACTCACATGGCCGAAGAAAAGTCCGCTCCCAAGAAAGAGAAACCCGCCAAAGCCCCCGGGGCTGCCGGCGAAGCCAAGCCCGCCAAGGCCCCAAAGGCCGGCAAGCCCGCTGCTGAAGGCGCCGCTGCTGCTCCCGCTGAGGCTGGTGCCGCCGCTCCTGCGCCTGCCGCAAAAGCCGCCGCTCCCGAGAAGCCCGTCGAATTGGTCGGTGGCGTCGCCCGCCAGCCCACCGCCGAAGAGCTCCTCAAGGAAGAGATCGGCAGCATCAAGGTCCGCAAGGCCAAGGGCTCTAAGAACGTCACCTCCGGCGTCGCCAACGTGCTCGCCTCCTTCAACAACACGATCGTCTCGATCACGGACCACAAGGGCGCCGTCATCG
>JANYBX010000548.1 GCA_025360615.1 Opitutia bacterium | reverse complement strand
GCGACGACCTCGTCGTTTTGAAAATAAAAGGCCGGGCGGATGCCCGACGGATCGCGCGCGACGAACGCATCGCCGTTGCCGATCTGGCCGCAGAGCGTGTAGCCGCCGTCCCATTTTTCCGAGGCGCGCGTGAGCACGCGGGCCACGTCGAGATCCTCGCTGATGCGACGGGAGAGTTCCTCGCCGGCGAGATTCCGCGTGCGAAGGAAGCGATAAATATCCTCGTGTTCCTCATCGAGGAAGAAGCCGATTTTTTCGAGGATCGCCTGCGTGTCCGTCGCGTAGATCGGGTGCTGGCCCATCGCGGTGAGCGACTGGTTCAGCTCGGCGGTGTTGGTGAGGTTAAAGTTTCCGCAGAGCGCGAGATTGCGCGTCGGCCACGGCGAACGCCGGAAAAACGGGTGACACGAGCTGAGATTATAGCCGCCGCTGGTGCCGTAGCGGAGATGGCCCATGAGGAGCTCGCCGCCGAAATCGAAATGCCGCTTCACCGTGTCCGCGAACTCCGGATGAATCACGCCGGCGGCGACCTTCTCGTTGTATTGGCCGAGAAGCGTCTTGAAGATTTTGTCGAGGGGGTTGCCCTTCACACAGCGCTCGCGAAACAGAAACGGCTCGCCCGCCGGGGTGTCGAGTTTCACGCAGGAGACGCCGGCGCCGTCCTGCCCGCGGTTGTGCTGCTTCTCCATCAGCAGAAAAAGCTTCGTAAAGCCCCAGAGCGGCGTGCCGTATTTTTCCTGATAGTAAGAGAGCGGCTTGAGCAATCGCACGAGGGCGATGCCGCATTCGTGCGTGAGCAGCGCGTCGCGGCGCCCTTCGAAATCGTGGCGGGAGGACGGCTCGCTGCTCATCGGGAGCGTCCGAGGTGGAAGCGCGGCAGGTTTTGGTGGATCGTCACGGCGGTGGAAAACGGCTGATTTCGCGGAGGCGTCGGGAATGGTCAACGGCTTTCTCCGCGCGGCGCGTTTTAAGAAAAATCGCGGTGACTTTCAGCCTCCTTGACCGCGCCCGCGATGTTCAGAAGCATCGCGGTTTTCCCGACCATGTTGATCCTCCGCGGCTCGCCCGCCCTCTCACCCTTTCGCCTGCAAAAACTCCTGCAGGATCTCAACGCCGCCGGTCTGCCCGCCCGCGCCGTGAGTGCTGAATTTGTCCACGTTGCGGAAACTTCCGCTGATCTCTCCCCCGCCGAGCGCGCCGTCCTCGATCAACTCCTCACCTACGGCCCGAGCCGCAGCGCCGCAGCGCCGGTCGCCGGCCTCCCTCAAATCGTCGCTCCCCGCCCCGGCACGATCTCCCCGTGGTCCTCAAAAGCCACCGACATCGCCCACATCTGCGGCCTCGCAAAAATCAAACGCATCGAGCGCGTCATCGCCTACACCGTCGACCTCGGCAACTCCGTCCCCGGCTCTCAACTCTCAACCCTCACCGCTCAACTTTCCGCCAAACTCCACGACCGCATGACGCAGGTCGTCCTCCCCGATCTCGCCGCGTGCGACGTGCTTTTCCGCCACGCGTCTCCCCGCCCGATGGCAAGCATCCCCGTCCTCGCGCAAGGCCGCACCGCCCTCGTCGAAGCCAACAAAAACCTCGGCCTCGCGCTCGCCGACGATGAGATCGATTACCTCGTCAAAGCCTTCACCACGCTCGCGCGCGACCCAAACGACATCGAGCTGATGATGTTCGCGCAGGCGAACTCCGAGCACTGCCGCCACAAAATCTTCAACGCCACTTGGGACATCGACGGACAGCCGCAGGACAAGTCGCTGTTCCAGATGATTAAAAACACCTACACGCTCCACAGCGAAGGCATCCTCTCCGCCTACAAGGACAACGCCGCCGTCCTCACCGGCACCCGCGGCGGTCGCTTCTACGTCGATCCGAAAACCAACGAATACGCCGCGCACGACGAGGAAATCCACATTCTCTGCAAAGTTGAAACGCACAATCACCCCACCGCGATTTCCCCATTTCCCGGCGCCGCCACCGGCTCCGGCGGCGAGATTCGCGACGAAGGCGCCACCGGCCGCGGTTCGAAACCCAAAGCCGGCCTCGTCGGCTTCAGCGTCTCCAATTTAAAAATCCCCGGCGCGATCCAGCCGTGGGAAAAAGAAAACGGCAAACCCGGCCGCATCGTCTCCGCGCTCGACATCATGATCGAGGGTCCGCTCGGCGGCGCCGCCTTCAACAACGAGTTTGGCCGCCCCGCCATCAACGGCTATTTCCGCACCTTCGAGCAGGAAGTTCCCAACGCGCGCGGCACCGAACTCCGCGGCTACCACAAGCCCATCATGCTCGCCGGCGGCCTCGGCAACATCAAGGCCGAGCACATCCAAAAAGGCGCGATCAACCCCGGCGATCACCTCATCGTCCTCGGAGGACCCGCGATGTTGATCGGCCTAGGCGGCGGCGCCGCCAGCTCGATGGCGAGCGGTTCCGGCAACGAGGATCTCGATTTCGCCAGCGTGCAGCGCGACAACGCCGAGATGGAGCGCCGCTGCCAGGAAGTGATCGACCGCTGCTGGGCCCTCGGCGACGAAAACCCGATTTCGTTTATCCACGACGTCGGTGCCGGCGGCATTTCCAACGCGCTCCCCGAACTCGTCAATGACGGCGGCCGCGGCGGAAAATTCCAGCTCCGCGCCGTCCCCAACGACGAGCCCGGCATGTCCCCGCTCGAGATCTGGTGCAATGAATCGCAGGAGCGCTACGTCATGGCCGTCCCCGCCGCGCGCCTCGACGTCTTCAAAAAACTCTGCGAACGCGAACGCTGCCCCTTTGCCGTCGTCGGGGAAGCCACCGAGGAGAAAAAACTCGTCCTCGAGGATTCGCATTTCAAGAACACGCCCATCGATCTCCCGCTCGACGTGCTCCTCGGCAAACCGCCGCGCATGTCGCGCCAAGACACTACTCTCGCCCGCCCGCAAAAACCCCTCGATCTCAGCAGCCTCACGCTCCTCGAAGCGACCAAGCGCGTCCTCTCCCACCCCACCGTCGCCGACAAAACATTCCTCATCTCCATCGGCGACCGCACGCTCGGCGGCCTCATCTGCCGCGACCAAATGGTCGGCCCGTGGCAAGTCCCGGTCGCCGACTGCGCTGTCACCGCCGCGAGCTTCGACGTCTACACGGGCGAAGCCATGTCGATGGGCGAACGCACGCCCGTCGCGATCAACAACGCCGCCGCCTCCGCCCGGCTCGCCGTCGGCGAAGCGCTCACGAATCTCGCCGCCGCGCAGATCGGCAACATCGGCAAAATAAATCTCTCCGCCAACTGGATGGCCGCGCCCGCGATCGCTGGCGACGGCGCCGACCTCTACTCCGCCGTGCAAGCCGTCGGCATGGATTTGTGTCCCTCGCTCGGCATCACGATCCCCGTCGGCAAAGATTCCATGAGCATGAGCAC
>JANYBX010000504.1 GCA_025360615.1 Opitutia bacterium | reverse complement strand
TCGCCGCTTGACGATGAGTTGTAGGAGTAGGTGGGCGTCGCGTCGTGGTGGTAGTTGTCCACGCTGCTCCACATCGTGCGTTCCGAGGTGGAACCGGCGATATAGCCCAGCAGGAGGCTGTTCATGTCCATACCCGGGTTGAACTGATCGTAGGAGCCGGCGTAGTCGGATGAAAATTTGCGACGAGCGCGCACCGCCCGCGAGTGTTGCGCGGCGGCTTCAGCGCGCTCCTCGGCCAGGCGTTTCACGCGCTGGCGGCCCTCGTTGATGGCGTTTTCCGCGCGCTCGATTTGCTCGGCCAATTCGTTGTCGCGCGGGTTGGCGGTCGCGGTGGCCTTCGCCTTCAGCGCCGACACGGGATTGGCCGTGAGAAACGCCTTCATCTCCGCCTTCGCGCGTTGGCGAAACGGATCGCGGCCCGAGTCGCTGGCGCGGCGCTCCTCGATGAGCGCCGCCCGCTGCGCCTCGAGCTTCGCGATCTGCTCGTGCAACTGCGTCAACCCCTGCGTCGCGCTCACGAGTGCGTTGCGGGCCGCCGCGACGCCAAGCGCCACCTCCCGCTCCTGCACGTGGAGCGCCACGGCGGTCGCGGCGAGTTCGGCCTTTTTCTGCGCGGCCTGTAAACGCTTCTCGGCGAAGCCGGGCAATTCCGTGAGCAGCGTGAACGCGGGATAGTTGCTGCGCCAGGCCACCCGTTCCGCGATCCAGCCGTCACCCGCCGCGACCAGTCGGCCCCGCCGGTAATCCGGCGTGCCGAACTTCACGTCCACGAGGTAGCGGAACAGCCGGTGGCCCGTGAACGCTGCGAGCTTCGCCTCGCACTCGACTCGGATGCGTTGGTGGGCGGTGCCGGCTTGGTTCGCCGCGGCGCGAAGATCGTCGGCCTCGCGCTTGATCGACTGAAACAGGGCATCGGTCGCAAACTCGGTCTCGACGGCGCGCCGCGTTTCATCGAGGCGCACGTGGCACGCATGCTCGGCCGCCAGTGCCGCCGGAATTTCTCCCTGGAGATTCGCGATCAAAGCCGCCGACTGCTCGACCAGCTTGGTGATTTCGCCACGGCGCTGCCTCTTCTCATCGAAAATTTTCTGCAGGCGCTGGGAGATTTCGCCGAAGGTGGCGGCGAGCGTGCCGTCGTCCGCCGAGTAGATTTCCGCCAGCTCGGTGTAGGCTGCTTCGCGCTCGGCGTTGGCGGCGGAGATGCGCCGCTCGTGGCCGCCAATGTCGTCCTCGACCATGCGCACGGCGGTGTCGCGCCGCGCGACTTCGTCGTCGAAGGTGGCCAACAGGGAACGTCCGTTGATTCGGCTCATGGGTTATCCTTTATATTGCCAGTGGTTGAGCCGCCCCGCCTCGGGGTCGCCGCCGCGCGCCTTGGGGCCTTGCAGAAACTCGGGCGCGAGCCGGCCTTTTTCTTTTTTTCCGAAAGTGCTATTTTGGATGATGCTGTCGTCCTGCTTGTCGCGGCCCACGCTTTCGTAGGTCGTCTCGTCCACGCGCTCGGCCCATTTCGTCACGGCGGCGGTCGAGCCGTCTTCCTCATTGCGGATTTTCACCGACACGAGCGCGCCCTCGGCGGTCACCGCTTCGACCACGACGTAGTAATTCTTCACGTTGGGCCGGCCGTTGGGGAAATGCCACAGGCGCGTGTATTCGCGAGGGCGGTTGACGATGCGCAGCGTGTAGGCTTCGCCGAGGTGCGTCGTGAGCTCGCGCAACCCGGCGAGATTTTTTTCCGCCGCGGCCGCATTGCCGGAATCGACGGCGGCGAGGCCCGAGCGTTCGCCCGCGGAAATTTGCTCGTCCGCGCGCGGATCGCGGGAGATCGCGCGGGCCTTTGCCGCAGCGGTTTTGATTCGGGCGGGCAGTGCGTCCAGCGCCAACTCTGCGTCGGCCAAGCTGTGCAACTTCGCGGTCGCCTGCCGCACGTCCGTAACCGCGCCAAATGCCGCCACCACTGCGAGCCCGTGCGCGTAAGTTTGTTCGGCGGATGATTTCACCGCGGCGGGTAGCCCCGAATGATCGAGTCGTTTCCACGCCACTTCGAGCGACGCGCGCTCGGCCTGCAATGCGCCCATCTGGTCGGACAGCGAGGAAACTTGATCGAGATTACGCCCGGCGGTCTGCACCGCGTCCAACGCCCCGCGCGCACCCACGTTGGCCGGCTGCGCCCGAGCGGAGGTCAAGTGGTCCACGGGCGCAAACGACGCGACCGCGTCGCGCGCGCGCTGGAGATTCTCGTCAAAGGCGGCATGGCCCGCAGCGACTTTCGTCTCCGCCACCGCGACAGCGTTGATCAACTCCGGCTCCGGCGCGTGCTGCCTCACGGCGGCGAGTTGTTCCTTCACGTGCGCAAACACGACCGCCCCGAGCTTCTCCGCCGAGTGCAGTTTCGTGGTCGCGTTCTCCAGCTGCTCTTGTGCCGCCACGCGCTCGCGTTCGCGCGCCTGCTCCGCCGGCACCACAAAAGCAAAATAGCCCGTGGCGGCTACGGCCAGAAATACCGCGGAAAAAATTGCGCCGACGGCAAGGATGCGGCGGCGAAAAATCCAGAGCGGTGCGAGTCGCGAGCCGAGCGTCGGCGGGGGCGGCGCGAACACGAGGCGCTGGGAGAAAAACTGCTCCACGCCCCGCTCGATGATGTGGTCGGGCACCGTCACGCCTTGCTGGGCGTAAACGGTGCGCAGGCGCGTGGTGACGTCCGCGACACGGGCCGGCAAATCGGCCTCGATGGCGAGCAGTTCCTCGCGGGATTTCAGGCGGTCGACTTCGGCCATCGAAGCCAGCACATCCTGAAACGCCGCCGGCGCTGGTGCGGGCAGTTCGGATTTCATACGCTGGGTGGCGCGGGTGAAGTTGACGCAGTGAGTTCGCCGAGCGGTTCGCTCACGCCGTCGGAGCGGCGATCGACGCGGCGGCGGGCGGAGTCGCGATCAACTCCTGGTGGCGCGCCTTGCCTTCATCCACGAGCTTCGCGACGAGGGCGGCGTTGTCCGTCGCTTCCTGGCGCGCCTTCGCGATGATTTGAACCGAGCGCTGCTGATAGTCGACGACGGCATCGATCAATTTTTTGACGGATTCCGCTCTGATCGTGACGCCGTAGCCGGCCTTCAACGCGTCTTCCTGCACGCGCGTGCCGACGGAGGCGAGCACCTCGAGGCTCTTGTTGGCGCCATCGGTCATCGCGTTGATCGCCTGCGTGGATTCGTGCAGGCCGGCCTGCGAGGTGAGCGCGGAATCGAGCGACGTGAAAACATTATCGTTCGTCGTGAAGAAGACGACGGACTGGTCGTAAACGGATTCCTTCGCGCTGTGCGTTTGCGCGAGGCGGGCCATGATGGTTTCGCCGACGTTGTAGGAGAGGCGGAGGTTGTCGGCGATTTTCTTGATGCGGTCGAAGCGGCGCTCCTCCGTCTGGAAAAGGCGCTGCGCCTCGTCGCGCGCGAGCTGCGCTTTGGCGCGGCCTTCGTCATCGGTCACGGTCGTCGTGACCGCGGCTTTGGCGGCGAAATCCTGGCGCGCGGTTTCGAGCGTGGTCTCCTGCGTCTTCAACATGCGGGCCGAGAGAATTTCGGCTTCCTTGAGCGCGCCACGGAAATCCAGATACGCGTCCATGATGACTTTCTCGCGGTCGAGTTGGTCCTTCGTGGAGCGGTTGATGCCGTCGAAGTCGCCGCGAATTTTCATGAAGCGCGAGTGGATCGAGCCACGCGTGAGCTTCATCCCGACGTTGCGCATTTTTTCCTTCCACGAGAGCGTGCCGTCGTCGAGTTGTTCGAGCATCACCTTGGCGTCCTCGACGATGGAATCGAACGCCTTCGCGATCGCGACATAGCGCGTGCCGAGTTCCATCGCGCCGACCTGCTCGCGGGCGACTTCGTTGAAATAGGTGGCGTGTTCGAGCGTGCGGCCGATGGCGAGCGCGTCGGCTTCGTTGATGGCGCTCACGTCCTGCAACAACGACAGGATGGGCGCGGGATTATTCTGGCGAACAGGGAGGCCGAGTTTCGCGAGCGAGCCGAGGGCGCGGTCGAGATAACTCAGGGCGGAGGCGGGACGGACAGGGGCGGTGGGAGCATTCATGGATTGGAGCGGCGGGCGCAGAGTAGCAGATGGGGAGACGGAAACTTACTGGAATCGGGCAAGGGTTTTCTACTGCGAGCGAATGAGGTCACCCCTTGAGCGCGCCGGCCGCCACGCCTTTCACGATGTGGCGCTGGAGGGCGACGTAGATCAGCAGGAGTGGAATCGTGACGAGCATGATACCGGCGAAGAGCATGCCGTAATCGGTCTTGTATTGCGCGGCGATGGAGAGATTCGCCAAGCCGAGCGGGAGCGTGCGCGCGGCGCCATCCATGTCACCGCCGGTGAGCATGAAGGCGAAAAAATATTCCTTCCACACGCCAATGAACTGGAAGATCGCAACCGTCACGAGGCCCGGTTTCGCCAGCGGCAAGAGCACGCGCCAGAACGCCGCCCACTCGCTGCAGCCATCGATCACCGCCGCTTCGTAGAGCGAGCGCGGGAGCGAACGGAAAAAGCCCGCGAGGATAAAAATCGCGAAGGGCAGGCCGTTGGCCGTGTAAACGAGGATCAGGCCCGCGCGGGAGTTGAGCAGGCCGAGCGCGCGCAGCTCGAAAAAGAGCGGCACCACCGCGAGCTGCGCCGGGAGCATGAGTCCGGCGAGGAAGAGCCAGAAGACGATTTTGCCCAGCGGATGATAGAAACGCGCCAGCGCATACGCCGCCATCGCGCCGAGCATCACGATGAGCGCGACCGACAGCGTGGTGACGAGCACGCTGTTGAAAAAATAATCGCCGAACCGCGCCTCGTGCCAGGCGTGCGTGTAGTTTTCCGTGTGGAGTTCGCCGAGGTGCGGCAGGGCGAATGCGTCGTGAAAAATCGCGGCGTCGGCTTTCAGCGACGAGTAGGCGACCCAGATCATCGGGAAGACGACCCACGCGGCGTAACCGAGCAGCACGGTGAGAATCAGGCCGCTGGAAAGGCTGGGGCGGTTGGTTTTCATTCCACGGCCTCCCGTTTCAAACCGCGCATCACGAGGGCGCTGCCGGCGAGCACGAGCGTGAAGAGCACCACGGCGATCGCGGTCGCGCGGCCGACTTGGAATTCCTTGAACATGGAAGTCACCATCAGCGTGCCGAGCGTGTGCGTGCTGCTGTCGGGATCCTGCGAGGTGAGGAGCCAGATCATCTCGAAGGCGTTGAGCCCGCTGATGACGATGAACACCGCCGAGATCACCACGACCTCCCAAATGAGCGGGAGCGTGATCATGAAAAACTGGCGCGGCTTCGACGCCCCATCGAGTTCGGCCGCCTCGTAGAGCTGCAGGTCGATGCCCTCCATCGCCGCGAGGTAGAGGATCAAATTAAACCCGCACGCCATCCACACGTAGATCGGCACCAGCGCACCATAGAGGTGGCGTTGCGCGAGCCACGGGTAGCCGTCGAAGCCACGCAGCCAGTCGCTGCCGAGCGCGTGGCCGAGTAACACGAGGCCGGAGTTGACCAAGCCGCCGTGCGGCTCGTAGGCGTTCATCCAGAGGAGCGTGGCCGCGATGCCGCCGAGGAGATTGGGAAACAAGAACACCGAGCGAAAAACTTTTCCGCCCCACACGCCGCGGTGGAGCAGATACGCAAACAACAGCGCCAGTGGCAGCACGACGAGCGCGGGCACAG
>JANYBX010000492.1 GCA_025360615.1 Opitutia bacterium | reverse complement strand
CCCGCCAAAATGGACTGATCGCGAACTACCCGCCGCTTGAACAGCGCGCCGACTGCGACGTCGTCGTGATCGGTGCCGGCATCACCGGAGCGCTCATCGCCTATCACCTCGCAGAAGCCGGCGTCTCCGTCGTGATGGTGGACAAGCGCGATGTCGCCACCGGCAGCACGTCCGCCAGCACCGCGTTGCTGCAATATGAGGTCGATGTCCCGCTCCATCGTCTCATCGGGCTCGTCGGTGAAAACCACGCTGTGCGCTCCTATCGGCTGTGCCGGCGAGCCCTCGACAAATTCGCCCGCCTCGACCGAAAACTCGGCCGCGCCTGCGATTTTTCCCGTGTCCCCAGTTTCTATGGTGCCAGCCGTGCGGCGCATCTCCCCGCGCTAAGACGCGAATACGCGGCGCGGCGCGAGCATGGTTTCGCGGTCGATTGGTGGTCCCGCCGCCAAATCGCGAAAAAGACCACGCTGCCCCACCATGCCGCGATTTTTTCCCACGACGCCGCCCAAGTGGACGCCCACCGCTTGACCCACCGGTTGCTGGCGGCAGCCGCGCTGATGGGCACGCGCATCCATGATCGCACTACCGTCACGCGCCGCGAAGTCCGGCCCGGCGGTGTTACGTTGCGCACCGACCGCGGCCATGCGATTCGCGCCCGTAAACTCGTCGTCGCCGCCGGCTATGAGACCGAGCCCTACCTCGCCGATAAACTCACGAATCTTGTCAGCACCTTTGCCCTCATCACCGAACCGGTGCGCGATTTTCCCGGCTGGCCTGGCCGCGCCCTCATCTGGGAAACCGCCCGGCCCTACGTCTACCTGCGCACCACCCCCGACCATCGCATCATCATCGGCGGCTACGATGAACCCACTCGCGACCCGCAAACCCGCTCCGCTCTCCTGCCCGTCAAAACCGGCCTGCTCGCCCGGCGCCTTCGCCAGCTTCTCCCCCGCATTCCCTTCGAGGTCGCCTGGTCCTGGGCCGGCTCGTTTGCCGAAACACCCGACGGGCTGCCTTACATTGGCGAGCACCCACGCGTGCCGCAGACCTATTTCGCCCTGGGCTACGGCGGTAACGGCATCACCTACAGTCTCGTCGCGGCGGAAATTATCCGGGATCTCTTCCTCGAAAATCGCAGCCGCGATGCCGAGCTTTTCCGCTTCGATCGCGTCGCGTGACATCGCTGCGGTGCGCTGGCCCCGCCGCTCTTTCGGATTGTCCGCCGCACACCGCGGAATGACCGTAGCCTGTCATGACGATCGACTCCGCCGACCTCCTCGAACGTTTTCTCCGTTACGTTCGGCTCGACACCCGCAGCGATCCGCATTCGGCCACCACGCCCAGCACGCCCGGCCAGTGGGATCTTCTCCGCCTGCTCGCCGACGAACTCGGCACGCTCGGTGCCTCTGACGTCACTCTCACCGACCACGGCTACGTGCTTGCCACGATTCCAGCCACTTCACCGCGCGCCGTGCCAGTCATCGCGTGGTGCGCCCATGTCGACACCGCGACCAATTTCCCCGGCGCCGCCAAACCCCTCGTCCACCGCGCCTACGCCGGCCAGCCCATCATTCTCCCCGACGACCCGTCCCAACAACTCACGCTCGAAACCACCCCTCATCTTCGCGCCTCCCTCGGTCACGATCTCATCACCGCCAGCGGCACCACGCTCCTCGGCGCCGACGACAAGGCCGGCGTCGCCACCGTGATGAACGCCGCGCGCCACCTGCTGCTCCACCCGGAAATTCCCCACGGTAAAATCCGTCTCTGCTTCAATCCCGACGAGGAAATCGCCGCCGGCATGGCCCACCTCGATCTCGCCCTACTCTCCGCCGACGCCGCTTACACTCTCGACGGCGAATCGCCCGGCGAGATCGACTTCGAGTCCTTCAGTGCCGACGGTGCGGTCCTCGAAATCCATGGCGTCGCATCGCATCCCGGCTGGGCTCGCGGCACGATGGTCAACGCCCTCCGCCTCGCCGGCCGGTTCCTCGCCGCGCTCCCCGCCGAACTTTCCCCCGAGCGCACCGCGGGTCGCGAGGGTTTCATCCACCCCATCGAAACCAGTGGCTCCGCTGAGCACGCCACCGTCCGTCTCATCCTGCGCGACTTCGAACTTACCGGGCTGGCCCAGCAACACACGCTCCTCGAGGAAATCGCCGCTGAACTTCGCGCCGCCGAACCTCGCGCGCGCCTCAAGCTCACGTTTACCGAGCAATACCGCAACATGCGCTACGGCCTTGAGCGCGACATGCGACCCGTCGAATTCGCCCGCGAAGCCCTCCGCCGCGCCGGCCTCACTCCGCGCTCGCAGGCGATCCGCGGCGGCACCGACGGCTCGAATCTCACCGCGCGCGGCTTGCCCACGCCCAATCTTTTTTGCGGCATGCACGAGGTCCACAGCCCCCGCGAGTGGGTGAGTCTTCAGGACATGACCAAGTCTGTCGAAACCCTCCTTCATCTCGCCCAAGTCTGGAGCGAGCGCTCGGTTTGAAACTCCTTTATAACAGCCCGCATCCTATCTCGGAACTTCCCTCTCCCACGCCCGTCTCCATAACTCCTCCATGTCGCGCCGACTCACGTTCATCTCCCTCGGCGCTTTGCTGGTGTTGCTGTGGCTTTGGTGGCGGCCTAGTCCGCGCGAAACCCCAGCCCCGACGCGGGTCGCTTCGACGGCCAAGCCCGTTTCCCTCCGCACCGCTGCGGCCCAGCCTTCACCGCCGCCTCCTGAACTCGCCTCGACCCTTGCCGAACGCGCCCTCCTCACCGAGCTCCAACGCCTCCTCCAGCGCCGCAACGCCCGCCGCCACGAAGCCGTCCTCACCTTCGCCAGCGAAGAAGCCTATCGCGCCTTTCTCGCCCGGGCCCGCGCCTCAGGCCTCACCATCACCGGCCAGCTCGACGCGCTCCGCACCGTGCGCCTCCACTACGACTCGCTCCCCGCCCTGCGCGACGACGTCCTGCATTATCCCGCCGACTACGCGGCCCTCGGGGCCAACTATCTCATCCAGGCACCCGAGACTCCAGCGAAGGAGGATCGCGCCGCCATCCGAGAAGTTCCCCTCGGCAACAACTCCCTCGCCGCCCTCGGCGTGACCGGCGACCACAGCCAGTGGGGCCGCGGCACCACCATCGCCATCCTCGACAGCGGTGTCGCCGGCGACGTCACCTTCGGCACCGGCCGCCTCCGCGCGCTCGATGTCGGCCTCGGCCTCACTCCCGGCAACGGCGCCGAAGACGGCCACGGCACCGCCGTCGCCGGCCTCGCCGCCGGCCTTTCGCCCGACGCCCCTGGCGTCTCGCCCGCCGCGAATCTCCTCAGTATCCGCGTCACCGATGCCACCGGCACTAGCGATCTCTTCACCGTCGCCCAAGGCATCCTCGCCGCCGTCGATGCCGGCGCGAAAATTCTCAACCTCAGCCTCGGCGGCTACGCCACCGGCCCCGTGCTCACCGCCGCCATCGACTACGCCACCGCGCACGGCGCGATCCTCGTCGCCGCCGCTGGCAACGATCAAGCTGCGCAGCTCACCTGGCCCGCCGCCGATCCCCGCGTCGTCTCCGTCGGCGCCGTCGATGCGCTCGGCCAGCAAGTCACGTTCTCCAATTCCGGCGCACAACTCCAAACCTCCGCTCCCGGCTACGGCGTGCAAACCGCGTGGCTCGACGGCCGCCGTGTCACCGTCGACGGCACCTCCGCCAGCGCGCCGTTCGTCGCCGGCGCCATCGCCGCCGTCATGTCGCAAAACCCTACGCTCACCGCCGCGCAGGCCTGGCAAATTCTCGCCGACACCGTCAGCGAGGCCGGCGCCCCCGGCCCCGATCCCGACTACGGGCGCGGCATCCTCAACATCGGCTGGGCCATGAATCGCAACAACCCCACCTACGCCGATCCTGCCATCGCGAGCCACTACTACGACGCCGCGAACCACCAGGTGCAGTTCATCGTCCAGAATCGCGGCAACCTCCCCGTGAGCGGCCTCACGCTCGACCTCACCACCGACGCCACTACCCGCACCACCGTCGTGCCCTACCTCCTCTCCGGTGCGACATTCATCGTGAATCTCCCCGTGAGTCCCACCGCGCTTTCGGCGAACGCCAGCCTCACCTTCTCCTCGCAGTTGAACAACCCCGCCGGCCTCGTGGATCAGGTCCCCGCCAACAACCGCAAGTTCACCCGCCTCACCGCGCCGAAGAAATAAATTCATTCGCCCTGAAAATTTTGGGTGATCGCGAAACTGGCTCAACGGACTTCCGCTGTAGAATCGACCGTTAATCGATTTCCAAAGCCCGACCAGCGGTCGGGCCTACAGTTGGATTTCCCCGCGCCACCGGACATCACTCGCCCTTCTCCTCCGCCCCGCCGACCGACTTGAACGGACTCCGCTCCGGCGCTTCCGGGTGCGATAGGAACCATGATTTCCGCGCATCATCCCATTTAGCGCTGACACGCGATGACGCCCCGCCGACATCGCCTCGGGTTTGGCACTTGGGATCCGCCTTGGGCTTCCAGCCATCAGGCCCATGAAAGCCCGAAGCCCGCGAAGCACGACGGGGGCATGCTGCGCGGAGCTTCACCGCCAACCCTCCCGCCTGCTTCCCCTCCGTTTCCCCCGCGCCCTCCCCCGGGCTTTCCCCAGCTTCCCGCATGCTTTCTCCACGCCGACACGGGAAGCGACGGCACGTTTGTAATATAATACGTTACAAGTGGAATCGGGCCAGCCGGGTCATTCTTGCACCAAACGCCGGAGGAAACGCGGGCTTTTCATCGAGTCAGAGGAAGGTGCTTGGGGCGATTTTACGGCGGGCGGTTCCCGGCAACTACATAACGAACCAATCGCCTTTGTAATATAATACGTTACAAACAGATTTGGGCCGAGGATGGGGAGTTTGGATGCCTGCATGAGAATGAAGGGCCGAGGCAGTGGCGGCAGGATGCACGAGATTGCGCACCATCTCGTGGTCGCTTGCGCCCCGGCCGGCCGCGCCTCCCGAATCCGCCAGCTTCGAGTGTTAGCGTTGAAACCCCGCGGGTTTTCGCCGTTCCTCAGCCACCCGTATGAACCCCGACGCGCTGCGTGACCTGCTGATTTCCTGGGCCAACATCAATTCCGGCAGCGATCACCCCGCCGGCCTCGCGCGCATGTGCGCCGCCCTGCGCTCCGAATTCGCCACCCTCCCCGGCTCGGTGATCGAAGAGGTCGATTTGCCCGACACCACCGCCCGCGCCCTCCGCGTGCGCATCCGCCCCGATGCTCCGCTCCAAGTTCTGCTCAGCGGCCACTACGACACGGTTTACGGCCGCCAACACCCGTTTCAAACCTGCACGCTGCTCAACGAGCACACGCTGCGCGGCCCCGGCGTCGCCGATATGAAAGGCGGCCTCGTCATCATGCTCGCGGCGTTGCGCGATTTTGAAAACACCCCCGATGCGATGCGCCTCGGCTGGGAAATCCTCCTCACGCCCGACGAGGAAACCGGCTCGACCGCTTCCGCCGCCTTGCTCGCGGCCAACGCACGGCGCTTCGCCCTCGCCCTCATCTTCGAGCCAGCCCGCGGCAGCGGCGACCTCGTGAAATCCCGCAAAGGCACCGGCGTTTTCACGGTCACGGTCCACGGTCGCGCCGCACACGCCGGCCGCGACCCCGCCGCCGGGCGCAACGCCATCCTCGCCCTCGCCGAACTCCTCCCCGAAATCGACGAGCTTAACCACGACCTTCAGGGCGTGATGCTCAACGTCGGCCGCATCCGGGGCGGCGGCGCCGTCAACATCGTGCCCGACCTCGCCGAGGCCGAGCTCAACATCCGCATCACGCGCGCCTCCGACGAATCCGCCGTCGTCGATTGCCTGCACGGTCTCGCCGATACCATCAACAGCCGCGAAGGCTATCACGTCACCATCAGCGGCCGTTTCAATCGTCCGCCAAAAGAAGTCACGCCGGCCGAGGAGAAATTGTTCGCCGGGTGGCAGGCCTGTGCGCGCGAGCTTGGCGTCACGCTCGACTGGCAGCACGTCTCCGGAGGCAGCGATGGCAATCTTCTCTCCGCCGCCGGCCTCGCCAATCTCGACGGTCTCGGCGCGGTCGGCGATCACCTGCACAGCCCGGAAGAATTCGTGCGTCTGCCCAGCCTCGTCGAACGCGCGAAGATCGCCGCCCGCTTCCTCGGCAAAATCGCCGGCGGCCAGCTCGATCTGCCCGGGCCGAAGCTCAACCGCTAGCGAAGCCTCAAGGCTTCGGCCCCATCGGCGCTGGCTTCTCATCCGGCGTGGACGGCTTCGGTTCAGGCGTGCCCGTCGTTGGCGGCGCGACCGGTGGACCGACTGGTTTGCTCGGCGGAGGGATGGCCGAGGACTTGATCGTATGCTCGAGCACCCGCGGCAGGGCCTCGATGAAACCGTTGCGCAACATGCTCGTGATTGTCGCCCAAATCCCCACCTGCGTCTGCCCGAATTCCCCGGCGAAGGGCACACGCATCGCGAGTTCGTCGCGGGGTTTGTTTTTCAGCACCATCACCAACCCGCTCGCGATCATCTCCCACGCTTTCTCGATGAGATTTTTATTCGGATCCGCGAGGAAGTTAAACTTCATGTGCGAGAAAAACGGCTTGGCGTAGCCTTGGAAGCGTCCGTCTTTCGCTGCCATTTCAAAGTAGAGTTGAAACGTGCCTGCCGCCACGTCGACGCGCGCCAGTGAGCGCAGCAAATCGTTCAGCGCCGGCAAATCCACGCCCTGCAACGTCACCCGAAACTCGAAATGCGGCTGCGTGGCGAGCGGCTCGGCTACGCCCGCGATCAGCAGCCGGCCCTTGCCATTGGTTTCGCCCTGCAGCGTCAGCCGCGCCGGCAGGTCGTCGCCGCTTTCATCCCGGCGGTTGCGCAGGCCCGTCGCCACGGCCCGGAGATCGTTCACAAAAACGTCGATCTCCGGCTTGCTCGTGCGGTCGATGTAGCGGAGCCGGCCGTCAGTGATTTCAAAAAACGTGATCTCGATCGGGAAAATATCCTGGACCACCTCCTGCCACCGCCGGTCCACCGCGAGTTGGCTGCCCTCCGCCGTCCGCGCCTTGATAAAATTTAGCCGCGCGCCATCGACTAAAATGTCACTGACAAACTTCCGGCGAAACAGCTCGCGCCATGCGAGCGAGAAGTCGATGGAGCGCGCGCTGAAGAACGGTTCGTCCGCCGCTCCGCCGGTTTTCACCACCGCGACGCCGCGCAGCGCATACGCTCCCCGCCACAGCGCCACATGCACCTCGTCCACGTGGCCGCCATACTCCGGGATGCGCGCGAGGCGCCGGTTGATCTGCGTGCGCATGACGTAGGGCAACGCGATGCGAGCCGCGATCAGGAGCACCCCCAGGATGATCGCTCCGATCACCCACCGCCTCGAACCCACCCATCCGCGCCGCGGGCGCTCCCTGATTCGCTGGGCTGAAGTGTCCATCGTGGCATGGACCGGGCCTTTGCCGGCTGGTGCCGCGACCACCGCCGGATTTGTCCAGGGCGGGGTGTCCCTCCGCAAGCTTGATGCGCCCCTCTGCGCGCTGCCAGCATCGCCCAAATGAAAAAACTCCTCGGCAAACGCGCGCTCGTCACCGCCGG
>JANYBX010000421.1 GCA_025360615.1 Opitutia bacterium | reverse complement strand
GCCGTGGGACGAGGCGTAGCAGTCGGCGTGGGCGTGGCCGTGGGCGGCACGGGGGTCGGCGTGGGCGTAATCGTGGGCGTGGGCGTGGGCGTAATCGTGGGCGTGGGCGTGGGCGTAATCGTGGGCGTGGGCGTGGTCGTAATCGTGGGCGTCGGCGTGGGCGTCGTCGTGGGCGTCGTCGAGGACGCCGAAGTCACTGGCGGCGGATTGTTGATCAAACTGGACGATTCGCCGGACTTGTTAACCAACAGAGCCCGCACGTTGTTTTTCGTATAAAAAGAATTTTTGCCGGCGGTGACGTTCACGTCTTGTGAAGGCGCGGTGCCGAGTTTCAGGTTGAAATCCACCAGATACTTCATGGCGGAGGCGGGGGTGACGGTGGGATCCTTCTCTTGTTGGCCGAACGGATATTGGCCGGCGGTCAGGCCATGGGTCAAAATCAAGGGAGTGGTGCCAGCGGCGGTGCTTTCATACCAGACGAGGCGGATATCGTTGGGATCCGTGGCGGCGTCGACCGCGTAGGCTCGCTCGCGTTTGATGAGCACGATGTTGTTGGCTTTAACATCGGCGCTGGTTCCAGTAAGTCCCGAAAGATTCTCCAACGTATCGCCAAGCGTAAGTGTGTAGTTTTTGCCCAGGGAACCTGCGGCCGTGGCTCCGCTGACTGCGGTGATGGGTGTTCCGGCCGTGGAGTCGGCAGGTGACGGAGGGATAGCGGGACTGGTGAGGACCAGATAGTCGCCGACGCGGGGCACGACCGCATTGGGTAGCCAAACCACGACCGTTCTGCCGGTCGAGAGGCTGACGGTGCCCTGTGCGGTCGTGCCGTCGCTGAGGATGCCGCCGCTGACGCCGGGACCGCCCACTTGGACGCGATAAGTGATTTTTTGATAGTTACCGGACCCGTTGGGCAGAAGAAAATCGGAGGCCGATAAATCTCCTGCACTGGCCATCTCAGTGCTCAGGTGATCGAAGGCGCGGCGAGCTTTGACGCTGGTGTCGTTCAGGGCGCTGGCCTTCCGAGTAGCGACCATGCCGTTGAACACAACCATGGTGGTGGCGGTCAGCACAAGCAGGAGGAGGGTGCCGGCGACCATGATCTCCACCAGCGTGAAGGCGGTGAGGGGTGATTTGCTCGAGGTAGAATCACCGTTTGGTTGGGCGGGTGAAGATTTCATGGCCATGCTCGCACGAGGCTGAGGGTTTGAGATTGTTGTCCCCTGAATGTATAGGTGATGGTGAAGTCGCCCCGCAGCAAGTAGCCGGCGGGAGTGCGGGCGATGGTGCTAACAATATTACCGCTCGTGTCGAGGTAGTTGACCGTGCGAGTCACGTTGGCGGTCAAGGGGGTGCCCGTGGTGCCGCCGAGCGTGACGGTTAAGCCGGTGCTGGTACCGGTCGATGTCGTGGTCGAGGTGCCGTTGAAGTCCTGCCAGGAGAGGCCGGTCCCGGTTGGGGTGGTGCTCGTGTTGGCCCACATCGGATTGAAACCGTTGGTGAGAGTTTGAGCTGGCATCACCAGGAACTGGTCGCCGAGAGATTTTAGAACGAAGCGGGCGTTGTCGTGATAGCGAATCGCGGCGGCGGTATTATAGGCGTAAAACAGGCCGCTGAGAATCGCCAAAAGTGCAATCGAGAGGAGGCCGGTGGAGACCATGACTTCCACGAGCGTGAGTCCACGGAGCGCGGAGAACGGGCGCCGAATGGAATGCCGGGTCACGTGCGCAAGGCGGGCATCAGGTGACTGGGTGAAAGCGCCGGACACGTGGGCGCCGAGAGTCTCCAAGGCTTTCATTTTTATTATTAGGATACTCCAATCGCGGGGCGGGTCACAACGATTTAGAAGCAATTCTGCGGCGTCTTATTAATCAATGCTAAACCCGTCAAACGTTAGTGAATGTGGGCCGGCCGATGAAGGGGCGTCACTTCCATCTTGGAACCCGTTTGATCGTGTTGTTTTTTTGCTGGGTTTGAAGCGGGAAATTTCGGGAGGAATAGTCCTGTCGCGTCATGGCTAATCGAGGATTGATCAAGACGATGATTCAAGCTTGCTTCAAATTTTCGCCCGCTCATCCCCACCCTCTCTCTGTATGTATTCACTCGGTTTGATGGCCAATCTGACTATCCTGTTCGTGAATTTGTGGGGTCTTGCGCTAGTCACCGGTTGGTTTTGGCGGAGCCGGTGGCTGGCAGTGGCGACGGGGCCGTGGCTCTTTGTCACGGTCGTCTACGCGATTGAAAATCATCACGGATTGGGGCGGCTCCAAGGGCTGGGGTTGCTGGGTACGATGGCATCGCTAGGATTGATCGCATTGAGCGCGGGTGGCTGGGAGTCGGCCAAGTTGGGGGAGCAAACGAGGGCGGATCTGCGCTCGTGGCGCGAAGAATTTCGGCCCACGCGCCTCGTCGGCTGCGGATTGATGCTGGGGGCGGTTTTTCTCTATGCTTTTTCATGGCGGCTGGCTTCTCCCGATGTGGACGGATCGTCGGAAAAACTGGCGGAGCTGGCCTATATCTGCAGCTACTTACCGGGCGGGACGATTCCTGTTTTGGACGCATGGTTGGATCCTTACGCCTCGGTCCAATATTATAGTTTTCAACATTATGCGGCGGCGTTAATGGGGCGTTTACTGGGTCTTTCGCCGGGTGCCACCTATAATGTGGGGGTGAGCATTTTGCTGGGCCTGACGGGCTTTTCATTTGTGGGGGCGGTGATCTTTCTCGCCCGCAAAACATGGGTGCGGGTGTTGGTGATCTCGTCCTTTATTGTCGGGGGGACGGGCGCATCCGGCATCGTTCATCTGCTCTATAAAGACCCCGCATTGTGGAACACGGTTCGGTTTATCGGGAGTATCCCGTATGATAGAGAGCCCCTGGGTTTGATGGCGAAAAAATATGTGGAGGGCTACAAGCATCTGGAACTGCCTGGAGAGTCGTTTGCCTATACGCTTTTTCTGGGCGACTACCATCCGCCGCTTTCGGGTTACTATTTACTGGGAGTGGCCGTGATGGCGGCGGCCCTGTGGCAACGGACGGGATTGCGGCGCTACGCCGCCGTGGTCGGCGCGACGCTGACTTGGTCGATTCTGGCCAACACGTGGAGTTTTCCTCTGCAGGCGATTTGGGTGGTGGGCTGGTGTGCTTGGAACTGGCGACGGTGGCAGCCCGTGTGCTTGGCCGTGGTCGGCGGGGCGTTGGGCGTGTGGCTGGCGGCTTGGACCTATCTGTCGGCCTTCACGGCGGCGTCCGTGCAATATAAGACGGCGCTGCGATTCGTGCCTTGGGATTCGCACACGCCGCCGCTGTTGCTGTTGATATTTTTGCTGCCGACGATCGGACTCATCCTGCTGAGTTTTTATACGAGAAACAAACTAGGCCTGCTGCTGGGCGCGGGTGGCTTGTTCTATATTTTCCTTTCCGAATTTTTCTACATGGACGATGTGTACTCAGGGGAATTTGAGCGTTTCAACACGGTTTTGAAATGGTGGCCGTGGATTGCGGCGGCGACGCTGTTGGCGGTGGGCCCGATGGTGTTGGAACAGGCCCAGCGTCGCTGGGTGCGGGCGTGGGGGATATTTTTTTGCGCCTATCCATGCGTCTTTGCGGTGGATCTCGCACGGCATTGGATCAAAGCCGAAAAGCCGGGACTGGAGCATATCGAGGGCACCCGGTTTCTCACGAAGACCGAATCGACCAAGTTTCTGCTCGCCCGCCTGAAACAGGAGCCGCCCGGCGTGGTGATCGAACGACCGATGAAGGATTCCTTCACCAACTCGGCGTGCCTCCCCCTCTTCGCGGGACATCGGATGTGGCTGGGGTGGGTCGGGCACGAGTTGCTCTGGCATGGTTTTGCCTCCGATATCGCACAGCGGCAGGAACGCCTGCTGCAGTTCTATCGCGGCGAGATGCCGACCCCGGTGAACTGGCTGAGTGCCGAGCGCATCGACTACGTCCTGTGGTATCAGGAGGCCGACACCAACGAGATCTGGGCCAAACTCGATCAGGAGCTGCGGGCAAATTATACGTGGCAGGAAATTTTCACAGCGCCCGACGGACGTAAAACCGGGCTGTGGCGCGGGACGCACCGCGGTCTCAATCGATGACCCCGCAGCTATCAGTTGTTGTCCCCTGTTTTAACGAGGAGAGTGGGCTGGAGGACGCTATACACAAAATTCATGAGCATTGCCGCACGCTCGAGTTGCGTTACGAAATTCTGGTGATCGACGATGGTTCGACGGACAAGTCGTGGGAAATCGTCACGGCGTTAAGCCAAACGATCCCGGAAGTGCAGGGCATGCGGTTCTCACGTAATTTTGGACATGAAGCGGCGACATCCGCTGGATTCAAAAAAGCGCGTGGCGAGCAGGTGCTGATCTTGGATGCCGATCTGCAGGACCCTCCGGAATTGCTTTCGGCGATGCGAAGCAAGCTGGCCGAGGGCTACGATGTCGTCTACGGGGTTCGGCGTTCGCGCGCCGGTGAATCCTGGCTGAAGCTGGCTTCGGCCACGCTGTTCTACCGGGTGTTCAATGTTCTCACCGACAACCCGATCCCACAGGACACCGGGGATTTCAGGTTAATGACGCGGCGCGCAGTGAACGCTTTCCTGTCGATGCCCGAATCGGGGCGCTTCTTTCGCGGCATGATCGGCTGGATCGGGTTTCCACAGGCGGGAATCTTCTATGACCGCATGCCCCGGCAAACCGGGCAGACCAAATATAATTTCAGCCGTTTGGTGAAGCTCTGCATCGATGCCATCGCGGGGTTCTCGGTCCGGCCCTTGCGCATCGCGTTTTGGACGAGCTTTATTTTCTTCTTCAGCGCCGGCGCTTGTCTCGTCGCGGTCCTGATCGATCACTTGAGCGGCATCGCACTGCCGGGAAACAACACGGGGCTGATCACGATTATTCTCATCACCGGAGGGATTCAGACGCTGCTGATCGGGATCATCGGTGAATATCTCGGCCGGCTTTTTCTGGAGTCGAAAGGCCGCCCGCTCTATATCATCCGTGATGAAATCACGAAGTAACGCCCCGGGTGCGCGGCCGGTCGGATTGATTTCCCACGGCGCAAAATGAACCCGCCCGAAAACGGAGGCCACCGGGTTTTGGCGGTCGATCTGGACGGAACTTTGCTGAAGGGCGATCTGCTCTGGGAAAACCTGCTCGCTTATCTGCTCCCGGCTCCCTGGCGGATTGGGACGGTGGGGGCGTGGTGCTTCAAAGGCGGACGGGCTGGGCTGAAGGCAAAGCTCGCGGAGCGGACAGTCGTCGATGGAGGGCTGCTCCCATGGAATCGGGAGGTGGTTGAGTTTTGCGAGGCGCGCGCGGCGGAAGGCTGGACCATCGTGCTCGCCACGGCCTCCCACGAAAAGGCAGCCCGGGCGGTGACGGGCCATTTCTCCTTTATAGCACGCGTCATTGGGAGCGACGAATCCGTGAATCTAAAATCCGAGTGCAAAGCCGCGCGGCTCGTCGCTGAATTCGGGCCCGGCGGTTTTGATTATGTCGGGGATAGCGAGGCGGATCTGCCCGTTTGGAAAGCCGCCCGCGCCGCGTGGTTCGTGGGTACGGCCGCGAAGGGCCGGCGCTTCGAACGCAAGCTGGGCCAGCCCCTGGGGCGCATCTCGAATCAGGCGGGACTCTCGTTTCGGGGCTTGGTGACGGCCCTGCGCCCGCACCAGTGGTTGAAAAACCTACTCGTTTTTTTCCCGGTGCTGATGGCGCACCGCTGGACGGACTACGCCTGCTGGCGGCAGGTGGGGCCGGTCTTTCTCGCGCTCTGCTGCATGGCCTCCGCTTCCTATTTGTTGAACGATCTCTCCGATCTCGACGCCGACCGGCGCCACCCGCGAAAAAAATCCCGGCCCTTCGCTGGTGGAGAACTCACCCTGCCGGCCGGGCTTCTCTCGATCCTGATTTTGCTTTCGCTGGGAATTGGGCTCGCGTCGTTGTCGGGTCGCGCGGCGCTCGCGGCCACGGCGGCCTATTTTTTATTTACCGCCCTCTACTCCCTCGTGTTAAAAACGATTCCGGTGCTCGACGCGGTGTTTCTCTCGGCGCTCTACACCTACCGCATGGTGCTCGGCGGCATCGCGGGGAGTGTCATGATCTCCGCCTGGCTCCTGGCTTTTTCGACCACCTTCTTCCTCGGGCTGGCTTTTCTGAAACGTTATGTGGAGTTGGACGCACTGCCCGTGCAAGGCGCCGAGCGACTCTCCCGCCGAGGCTACACGCGCGGGGATCTCGGATTCGTGCAAATGACCGGAATATCCTCCGGCTTCCTTTCCGTCGTGGTGCTGGCGCTCTATCTCGACAGCTCGGCGAGCAGCGCGCTCTACGCGACGCCGCACTGGCTGTGGGCGATCGCGTTGGCGCTGTTGCTCTGGATCATGCGGGTGTGGTTTTTGGCGGGCAGAAAACAGATGCACGACGACCCGGTGTGGTTCGCGGCGAAGGATCCGGTGACTCTCGGGCTGGCCGTGGTCTGTGTGGCCGTGGTCGTCGCGGCGGGACCGCTGAGATGATCGGCCACGAGAAAACGTTTTATTCCTGGGGCGGAAAAGTCACGTCCGGCTCCCACGGCGAGGAACTCGTTTGGCGAGGCGATCCGCTGCCGGCCGGCGCGCGCCCGCGACTCGCCCATGGGTTGGGACGCAGTTACGGGGATTCCTGCCTGTTGAATGACGGCTGCATCGTCGAAACGCAGCGGATGGATCATCTGATCGCATTCGATTCCGCGACGGGGGTGGTCCGATGTGAAGCCGGCTGCACGCTCGCGAAGCTGCTGGAGTTTTGCGTGCCGCGAGGGTGGTTCATTCCCGTTTCGCCGGGAACCAAGTTTGTCACGATGGGCGGATGCGTGGCCAACGACGTGCATGGCAAAAACCATCACCGGGCGGGATCGTTCGGGTGTTTTGTCACTCGATTCGGACTGCGGCGCTCCGACGGAGCGGAACGGGAGTGCAGTCCGGAAAATCACGCGGATCTTTTTCGCGCGACTATCGGAGGCCTGGGGTTGACGGGCATCATTCTTTGGGTGGAGGTGCGGCTGAAACCGATACGATCGCCGTTCATCCGCCAACGCACCGAGCCGCTGCGCGGGATCAACGCTTTCTTCGAGGTCGCCCGTCGTGAAGAGGCGCATTTTGACTACTCGGTCGCCTGGCTCGACGCCACGCACGCGGGAACCCCCCGCGGAGTTTTCATCGCCGGGAATCACGCCGAAGAAAATCACGCGCCCCATTTCCCCCGGTCGTCGCCGCGTTGTTCGGTGCCGCTCACGCTGCCGGATTTTGTCCTCGGGGCGTGGTCGATCGGGCTGATGAACGCGGGCTATTACGCGGCGAATGCACTGCACTGGGGGGAGTCCCGCGTGGGCTACGACGGCTTTTTTTATCCGCTGGACGCGGTCGCGCATTGGAATCGCGCCTACGGCAAAAAGGGATTGGCGCAGTATCAATTTGTCGTGCCGATGGAGTTCGGACCCGAAGCATTGCGGGAAACATTGGGCAAAGCCCAAGCCGCGAGACAGGCTTCGTTTTTGACCGTCGTGAAATTGTTTGGCGCGATTCCCTCGCCCGGCCTGCTGTCATTTCCCCGGCCGGGCGTAACCGTGTGCTTCGATTTTCCCCATCTCGGAGCTTCCACCGAGCGCCTTCTGGATGATCTGGACCGCACAGTCTTCGCGTGCGGGGGCGCGCTGTATCCGGCGAAGGATGCCCGCATGAGCCGGGAGTCGTTCGAACGGTCATTTCCCCGGCATCGTGAGTTTAAGGAATTGATCGACCCCGCGTGTTCCTCAAACTTCGCGCGACGAACCGGCCTCACCGCATGAAACACATCCTCGTTCTGGGCGCGACCTCGGCGATCGCTCAAGCCTTCTGCCGCGCTCGCGCCACCCCGGGGGCGCGCTTCTGGCTGATGGGTCGCAACGAGGCGCGCTTGCGGATCGTGGCGGACGATTTGATGGCCCGGGGCGCGGCGGCGGCGGACGTGCGCGCGATCGAGCCGGGAAATTTTTCCAGTTTGAAAACGGCGGTGGAGGAGGGCTTTCGGGTGAACGGGCGTTTCGATTTGTTTCTGGCCGCCCAAGGTTCGCTTCCGTCTCAGGATTTGTGCGAGGGCGATCCGGGATTGTTGTCGAAATTTTTTCAGGCCAGCGCGGTCGACATCATGCAGGCTGCCCTGCTGGTCGCGGATAAATTTGAGCATCAGGGCGACGGCGCGTGCGTGATTTTGGGATCGGTGGCCGGAGATCGCGGACGCCGGACCAACTATGTTTACGGCGCCGCGAAATCCGCGCTGGAAACCTTCTGCGAGGGGCTCCGGCAACGCTTGGAGCCGGCGTCGCCGGTGATCCTCGTCAAACCGGGCCCGGTCGATACGCCGATGACTGCGCACCTGCAAAAGAACGCGCTTTTCAGTTCGCCGGAAAAAGTGGCGGTTGCTATTATGTCCGCCATCCAGCGCCGGGCGGCCGTTGTTTATGCGCCGTTTTATTGGCGATGGATCATGATGCTCATCAAAATTCTTCCCCGCCGATTGGTGAAACGGCTGCGCGCGTGAATCCAAACCACGGTATGGCATCTTCAAAGACGTCGGAAAAAAACGCCACCAGCACCAGTGCGGAACAAACCGGCCTGACCACGCGCACCCGCTGGCTGTTGCTGCTGATCCTCGGCCTCGGGGCGGCGGCGCGTTTTTTCAACCTGAACTGGGATCAGGGGACCGGTCAGCACCCCGATGAACGCCATGTGATGATGTGCACCTGGCGGCTCGACTGGCCGAAGTCGCTGGCCGAATATTTCGACGAGTCGATTTCGCCGCTGAATCCCCGCAATCGCGAGGCGCACTTCTACGCCTACGGCACGCTGCCGGGCACGCTGCTCCGAGGCGTGGTGAAGCTGGGCGGGATGACCCGTCCCGAACAGATGGCGACGGCGTCACGGGTGCTTTCGGCGACGGCCGATACCGTGGTGATCGCACTGGTGTTTGCCTTGGGTTGGATGCTTCACCGGCGCTCCCGCGTCGCGCTGCTCGCCGCTCTGCTCTACGCGCTGGCGGTGCTGCCGATCCAGCAGGCGCACTTTTTCGTCGTCGATCCGTTTGCGAATCTATTCGTGGCCCTGGCTCTCGTGTTGCTGGCCCGCGCGTGGCGCAGCGGAAAGCTGCGTGACTATGCTGCGACTGGCGTCTCTCTCGGGCTGGCCTTGAGCTGCAAAATCTCCGTCGCGACCTTCGGGTTGCCCGTCGCGCTCGTCTCCCTGCTGCCCATGGCCGGGGCGAATCGCGGGGTGGTCGCCACGCTATGGCGCGGGGCGTGGCGCACCCTCGTTTTTTCCCTCGCGACGGTGGTGACGGTGCGGTTGGCACTGCCGGATGCGTTCAGCGGCTTCTGGCCGTGGCAACTCGCCCCGCGCTGGGTGGCGAACATGCGCGAAGTGATGGACATCAGCACGGGCGTGACCGACATCGTTTTCACGCGACAGTTTTATGGACGCATCCCGCTCCTCTGGCCGTGGTGGAACATGGTCGCATGGGGCCTCGGTCTCGCGCTGGGACTCACCGCGTGGATCGGCTGGCTGAGCGCGGCCTGGCAAGTGGTCGGGAAACGAGTCTGGGCTCACGCGATTCCGCTGATCTGGGTGGGCACGGTGTTTTTTCATCTCGGGTTCACCTATCAGGCGACGCTGCGTTATTTCCTGCCAATCTACGGCTGCCTCTGCGTGCTCGCGGCCTGGCTGCTGGCGCGCATCGCATCGGTCGATACGACGCAGGCGCTGGAGGGCGCGTCATCGCGATGGCGCGCGTTTGCCGGCAAAGCGGTGGCGACTGTCGTGGTGATGTTCACGCTGGCTTGGGCGCTGGCGTTTCTCTCGATCTACACGAAACCCTACACTCGCTACGAAGCTTCCCGTTGGATCTACGACCACATCCCGCGCGGGAGCGTCCTCGCCTGCGAACATTGGGACGACTGGCTCCCGCTGCCGCTCCCCGGAGATCGCAGCCCCGGGCAATACCACCAGATCGAACTGCCGCTCTACGTGGCGGACGACGCCGTGAAGCGCGGCGACTTGCTGGCGAAGCTGAACAACGCCGACTACATCGTGATCGCGAGCCAGAAGCTCCGCGACTCGATCCCGCGGATGCCGCACCGGTATCCGTTTACGATCAGTTACTACGAGGGGCTGGAGGACGGCTCGCTCGGTTTCGACCGTGTGGCGGATTTCCACCGCACGATGAATTTTCTCGGGCGTCCGATCTCGACCCGCTCGGCCGAGGAGGCCTTCAGCGTTTACGATCATCCCCCGGTTACGATCTACAGGAAATCATCGCGGTACGATCCGGAAGCTTTGGTGCGGCGATTCAACGCGATCCCGCTCGATGGGGTGACCGATACGCGCGAGCCGGTGAAACCGCAGCCGCGCGCGCTGCCGAATGCCAAGCGCGGCGCGAAGGAAACGGGCCGGCCGGAGTCGGCCATTATGTTGTCGCCGGAACGTTGGGCTGCGGCGCAACAGCAGGGGACTTGGGCGGCGATGTTTGATCGCACCTCGTTCGCGGCGCGCTTTCCCGTCATCGTGTGGGTGCTCCAACTGATCGCTTTGCAACTGGCGGGATGGGCGCTGCTGGGACCGTTGTTGCGCGCGCTGCCGGATCGTGGCGCGGCGCTCGCGCGGCCGTTCGGGTTGCTCATCCCGTGCTGGGTGCTTTGGCTACTCGCGAGCACGGGCCTCGCGCGAAATGACCGCGGGGTTTACTGGCTGGTTTTTGCCGCGTTCTCACTCGCGGGCGCTTCGGTGTCGTGGTGGAAGCGGCGCGATTGGCAGGAGTGGTGGCGAGAGGGCACGGGCCGCATGGCCGCGCTTCGGGTTGAGGGCGTTTTCTGGATCGCCTTCGCGTTTTTCCTGCTGGTGCGCGCCGGCAATCCCGACCTGTGGCACGCCTCGTGGGGCGGGGAAAAACCGATGGAGATGACTTTCCTCTACGGCGTCTTAAAATCCGCGGAGTTTCCGCCACTCAACCCGTGGTTCGCGGGCGGGTTCATCAACTACTACTATTTTGGTTTCGTGCTGTGCGGCACGCTCATCAAGGGCCTCGGCGTGCTCCCGGAGGTCGGATTCAACCTCTGTCTCGCGACTTTCTTCGGGCTCGCTTGTGCGGCGACGATGTCGGCGGCCCGGGCGCTGCGGCCGGCGGGTGGCTGGCTGGCGGCGTGGTCGGCCACGGGGTTTGTCATGGTGCTGGGAAATCTTTTCCAGCTTCGCTTCATCTGGAATCAACTCGTGCGGTTGGGGCAGCCCGATCACGAGCTCACTTTCCCGGTGGTTTCCGACGCCGTGCGCGCGGTGTACGGTTTGGGGCGGGTGATGCACGGGACCGCCTTGTCGGCTTACGCGGCGGATCTCTACTGGGTTTCGGCCCGCGCGATCGGCGACGAGGGCGTCGCGCCGGTGACGGAGTTTCCGTATTGGAGCTTCTTGTATGGCGATCTTCATCCGCACCTCATCGCGCTGTCCTACACGTTGTGCGTGATAGCGCTGCTGGTGGCGTGGGCGCGGACGCCGGACTGGCGCGGGAGGGCGGGGCTGACGGCGCTGCTCGGGCTGACGCTCGGATTTTTCTGGCCGACGAACGCTTGGGATTGGCCGACGTATGGTGCGCTCACCGGGTTGGTGATTTTCCTCACCTCGTGGCAATGCGCTGGGTCGACGTGGCGAGGCTTTCCGTGGGCGTTGGCCAAGTCGGTCGCGATTTTCAGCGTGATCCTTGGGATCGGCTTTCTCGCGTTCCGGCCGTTTCACCACAGCTACGTGGCGGGTTATGGAGCGTTTCGACGTTGGGATGATCACCGCACTTCGCTGCGCGACTACCTGTTTATTTACGGGCTGTTTCTTTTCGTATTGGGTTCCGCCTGGGTGGTCGCGCAGGAGCGGCGGGAGCCGGGTTTGGCTCGTGGCTTACGGCTCTGGGCCCGGGTAGCGCGGTGTTTTCTGGGGCGGGGCATGGGGCGCGAGCGACTCCGGCTGGTGCGGCTGGGACTCGCGCGGCCGGCCAGCATCCTTGGGGCGCTGTCGATGTTTTCGATTTTGACGCTCGTAGTGTTTGCGATGGTGAATGGTTCCTTGCCCGCACTGCTGCTGGCGGGAATCGCGCTGTCGGCTGTCGCAGCGTGGGAGCGGAGGAACGACCCTATTCGCGCGATTCCGGCGTTACTGACGCTATTTGCCTTCGGGCTTTCTCTGTTTGTCGAGTTCGTGGTGCTGGTGGGCGACATCGGGCGGATGAATACCGTCTTCAAGTTTTACTACCAAGTCTGGGTGGGCTTCGGGCTGGCGTCTGCGGTGGCGCTCCCCGGTGTGCTCGCGGCCTGGCGCGGGTGGGTCGCTCGGGCGAAATGGCCATGGATGGCTGCCTTCGGTTTGCTCGTCGGCGCGGCGACGCTTTATCCGTTGCTCGGCACGCCGGCGAAGATTCGCGACCGGTTCGCCGCCACGGTGCCGACGCTTGACGGGTTGGCGTTCGCGGAGAAGGCCGTCTACGCGATGGAGGGAAAGGAGTTTTCCCTGCAACCGGATTTGCATGCGATCCGGTGGTTGCAGGACCAGATCGCGGGCTCCCCTGTCATTCTTGAAATGAACACGGATGACCGTCTCTACAGTTGGGGATCGCGGTATGCCATTCACACCGGCCTGCCATCGGTGGTGGGCTGGAGCTGGCATCAGCGGCAGCAGCAAGCCGGCCTGTCCCACAACCGGGTCGAGGAGCGGATCGCGGATGTTCGCACGATCTACCGCACGGCTGACGTCGAGCTGGCGCGGCGATTGATGGCGAGCTATGGGGTCTCCTTGGTCGTTGTCGGCGAACTGGAACGGATTTACGGAACTCCGGAAGGCTTGGGAAAATTTCCGCGGATGGGTCTCGCGAAGATCTACGACGCCGAAGGCGTGCAGATTTACCGTGTGCCTGAGGTCTCGGCTTCGGCAAGAAATCCATGAATGCGCCGCGCCCCCACACGCTGAATCCCTCCCGGCGTGATCGATTGGCGTGGGTGCTTTTGGCCGGCGCCGTGGCGGTTTATCTTTTTTCGCGGCTGAACCACATTGAAGAATTCCCCATCTATTTCTTCTGCGACGAGGCTGTTCACTCCGTTCGGTTCAGGCAGTTGGTCGAAAACGGCTGGCATGCGGTGGATGCTCCGCACGAATTGCTACCGGCTTATTTTCCCAATGGCGGGATGCTCAACCTCTCGTTGAGCGTGTATCTTCAGGGCTTGGCCAGCCTGATGGGAGGACAGACGGTGGCGACGGTTCGAGCGACATCGGTCGTGGCAAGTTTAACGGGCGCGCTCGCCTTGGCGTTCACGCTTCGGGGGGTGTTTGCCCTGAGGGAGTGGTGGAGCGTGATCGTGTTTTTGGCCGTGATTCCCTGCTGGTTCCTGCATAGCCGGACCGGGTTTGAAACGGTTCTGATGGTCTCGAGCTACTGTTGGTTTTTTTATTTTTATCTTCGTTATCGCGAAGATGATCCGCGCTGGATTTTCCCCGCCATGGCGGCGGGGGCGGCCACCTTTTACGCTTACGCGCCCGGACAGGGCATCATGCTGGTGACGGGAGCACTGCTCGCCGCTTGCGACTTTCGATATCATCGGGCGCATCACCGGGAAGTGCTGGCGGGCGTGGGATTGGGTTTGCTGCTCTTTACCCCGTATGTGCGCTTCCGCTGGGATCATCCCGAGATGGTGAGCGGGCATTTGAAGATCCTCAGTAGCTACTGGACTGAGGCGATGCCGCTGGGCGAGAAATTCCGCACCTTTGGCCGTAACTATTTGGTCGGTTTGTCGCCCCACTATTGGTTTGAGGTCGGAGCGGATCGGGCCGTGCGACACGTCGTGCCAAACCGGGCCCACATTCCGGCGTTGCTGACGCCGTTCGCGCTGGTGGGCCTCTTTCTTTGTATCCGCAATTGGTGGAGCGCGCCTCATCGGCTGATCCTGATTGCGGTGGTGGCGAGCCCTTTTAGCAGTGCTTTGGTCGCTCCCGGTATCACTCGAATGCTCACCTTCGTGGTGCCTTTCGCGCTGGCCGCCAGTCTTGGTTTTGACTGGTTGGTGGGACGAGTGCGTTCAACTGGAATTCAACGGGGACTGCGCATCGCATCGTTTGGACTCCTCGCGACGTCGACCGTCGGATTGCTCCAGGGGGCTCTGATTGAAGGACCAACTTTCCCGAAAAACTATGGGCTCTATGGCATCCAATGGGGCTCAAAAAAAATCTTCCGCGATCTCCTGCCGCGTTATTTAAAATCCGATCCGGCGGCGAATATCTTCATTTCCCACTCGTCATTCAATGGGCCGGATGAGTTCCCGCGATTTTTTGGCTGGATGAATGAACGACGGGTTTTGTTTTCCGTCCTGGATGATTATGCTGCGGGGAACCTATTGCCGGAAACGAAGGATCTGGTGCTGCTCAGCGTCGAGGAATACGACGCAATCCCCCGTCATCCGGAGATCGACCGTTTTCTGGTACGGGAGCGAGTGGACTGGCCGGATGGCCAGCCTGGTTTTTACCTGGGACACTTGTCTTTGAATCCGGGGTTTGTGGAGAAAGTGAGAAGAGATCCTCGCCGTCAGCCCCGACCCATCTGGGAAAGGTTTGTCGTGGAGGGAACCCCGTTTTCGGCGAGCGCGAGCGGAATCACCCAGGACGGGATGGGGACGCTTTTTAGTGAAGAGGACGGAGGAATCGTCAGTCAGGAGGGAGCGGCGATCAACGTCGAGATCGTCTTCGATGCCGGGACCACTTGGGATCAAATCCAGGTCAAAGCCGACCCGGGCCAGCTGATTTCAATTTGGGTGACACAGGCCAAAGCTCCACCTTTTACCGTGGTCGGCTCCATGGGGAAGACCACGCTGACGACGTCGCTTTCCTCCTTTCCGGTGGATTCCATCCGGATTGAACTCGCGGCACGACCCGGCATCGGTCGGATCAATCGCATTCGATTGATCCCGCAGGCGCGCTGACCGCCGGCTTTTCATGATCCCGGTCCTCTTGTTCCTCGCTGCCACCATGCTGCTTGGCGTGTTGTGGAGTTGCCGATTGCCCGCGCTTCGCGGCTGGGGAGAACGGCTCGCGGTCGGGATGACCATCGGATTGGTGATGCAACTTTGGCTGCCGCTTTTCACCGTGAAAATCCTCGGTTGTGGCATTGCCTACGGACCGGCTCTGGCACTTTTCCTGGGTGCGCAAGCGGCCTTGCTACTCGTCCGTTCGATGCAGGCCCAAGGGGAAATCCCCGGCTGGAACGTTCTGTGCCACTCGCTCCTCGCGCGCGCTCGGACGAAACGTTTTTGGGAGGTCGTAGGCTTTTTTTGGGTGCTCGGCGGCTTCATGGGTTGGCTCTACTATACGCATAGCTTGCGCCCTTCGGCGGACGGACTCACGTCGGCCGGGGTGAGCTGGGAGGACCAGTCCGGCCACGCCATGTATGCGAGTTCGTTTCTCTACTCGGAGAACGTGGAGAGCCTGGAGAATCCGCATTTCAGCGGTTGGCCGCTCGCCTATCCGTTCCTGTGCAATTTGCTCGCGGCGTCGCTGGCGCGGCTCGGTGTGACTTTGGGCGAGGCGTTTTGGTTGAGCGGATGGTATGCGGGAGTGACCTTCGTGCTCATGGCCTGGGTTGTGATCCGGGATTGGTTGGGCACGGCCCGTCGTGCTTCGCTCGCCGTCCTCCTGCTGCTTGGCACGGGGGGATTTGGATTTGTCGATTTCGCGCGAGGGATTTGGGGAGGGACGCCATGGGGCGAAATGTTGCTGCAGCACGACTACGCGAACGCCTGGGAATTCAAGCTGCACTACCACAATGTGCTCACCGCCATTTTGCTGCCGATGCGCTCGTTTCTTTTCGGAATGCCGTTGGCGTTGGCGGCGCTTTTTCTGTTGTGGCGCAGGATCGAGCTGGGCTTGGCGTCCGGCTACCGTGAGTTGGTGGCGGCCGGGATATTGACGGGCCTCATGCCACTGGCCAATGCCCATACGCTGATCGTAACGGGATGGTGCGGCTTGGGCTTGGCCGGCCTCTCGCTGCGGGTGAACGACTGGAGAAATTGGGGACGCCTCGCGCTGGGATTTGTGGCGCCGATGCTCGTGCTCGCGTTGCCGCAACTGCTCTGGACGCAGCATCAGTTGGCCGTCTCCAATCCGTTTTTCCGTCTGTCGCTCGGCTGGATGGCCGAGGCCAAAACTTTGGGCGAATGGCTCGCCTACTGGCTGCACAACACCGGAGTGTGGCTGCCGCTCGGGCTGGTTGGCTGGGTGTTGGCTCCGCGGCGTTTAAAAAAACTGACCGCCCCGTTCCTCGCTTTGCTCGTGCTCGGCAACGTCGTGGCGTTCCAGCCGTTGCTCTACGACAACGTAAAATTATTTGTTTTTGCCGATCTCGCGATGGCCGCGCTCGTGGTCGCGCTGTTGGTTCGACTCTGGGAACGTTCAGGGAAATTCGTTTTCGTGATTCTGCCGCTGATTGCGCTCCTGACCGTCTCCGGGGTGCTTTCGATTTGGCGTGAGCTCAAACTCGAGTGGGTAATTGTCGATTGGGCCGGGGTGCGCTTCGCGGAGTTGGTGCGAGAGAATTCGCCACCGCGCGCGGTCTTTCTCACCGGCAGTGAGGTGACGCATCCCGTCCCGGTGCTGACCGGACGGCCTCAGGTGCTGGGCTATCAGGGGTGGGTGATCAATCTCGGGATTCCTTTCGGCGACCGGATCAACGACGTCCGGGAAATGTTTGAGGGCGGACCGGCGGCGGTGGGCCTGTTCGAAAAGTATAAGGTGCGATTTGTCGTGATCGGTCCACCGGAGCGGCGGGAGTTTCCCAAACTCAACGAACCGTTCATCGCCAACCGCGCCATCAAACGATGGGAGAGCGGGCCATATACGCTCTACGAATTTTAGGCCCCGGGGGATTTCGCAGGCGTCGCTGGCGCAGTTGTTGGGTGGGAGTTATCGCGGTTCATGGGCGGGCGCCAGGCACGACATAAAATCTCAGCTCGCTGTCGTCCATGATGAACACGGGACGGTCCGCATAGGCACGCAACAGCGCGCGGTTGTCCCGGCGTTTTTCGGCGAAGACGATGTCTCCTTGTACACCAAGTGGCAGCAGGTGGCTCGCTTGAATCCATTTCAGATAAGCTGGGTCAGTCAGCAAAACGAGACCTCGAGTGATGCCCTGCGTTCGCAGCGCACGCTCGATGCGATCGTCGATTTCGTTGTAGCCGCGGTGAAGCGCGAGGCGTTGGGGGAGGGTTGCGGCCGTGCTCGCGGTGAGCGCGATAAACAAAGCGGCCGCCAGTGCCCGGAGGACTCCGTTGGGCGAACCCAGCGCCGCCAGCACTTGAAAGCCCCGCGCGGTCAGCACGAACAAGGCAAAGAAGCCGTCGGCATAGTAGCGCGGTCCGAAACCGTGAAGCGAAGTGCCACCGTTGAAACCCATGTAGGCGACGGGAAGCAGGGCGCAGACGCCGAGCAACAGCCAGTCCGTGCGCGAGGCCCGGCCGGCGAGAAAGGGCACGGAGGCGAAGCCCAGAGAAAGGGCCAGCACGATCGGGGACGCGGCGGCGAACGGCCAACCCCAGCCGAAGGCCATGCCGGGCACTTGGGCGAGCGTGCGATCGGCCCAGAACAGACCCTCGGGATAGGTCGCCAGCGCCCACCCTTCGTTTTTGCACAGTTTATAGGCAAACAACAGCGGATCGCCTGTGACCAGTTGGTTGTCGATAAATTGCGGCAGCGCGCCGACGAGGCCGCCGAGAAAAACGGCCGCGAGCCCTTGCCCCGCGCCTGAGGAGAAACGCAGCCGGCGCATTTCACCGAGCCCGTAGACGCCCGCCGGGAGCGCGATCGCGCAGGCGCTGAGCGGTCGCGTCGTGAACGCCAGCCCGAGTACAAATCCAGCCACCGCCAAGGTGGGCCAACCCCGTGGCTCGCGGCGCCAGCCCCGGACGTAGAGCCACAGGAAAAGCGCCAGCCACATGCTCGCGGCGGTGTGGGACATCATGCTCCCGGCGAGGATTTGCCCGAGCGGTGAAATCACCGCGAGCGTCGCGGCGGCGAAGCCGACGGCCTTGCTACCGCACTCCGCTCCCAAGCGCCAGGTCGCATATCCCAGCACCAAGCCGCACAACGGGCCCACAATCCACGCGGCGTGGAAGGCTTCGCCCAACGCGAGCAACGCCGGCCAGCCGATGGTGTATTGGCTCATCCAGCGTCCGTGCGCGAAGTAAGTCGCCGGAATCGAAAAATGCTCCGCGAGCAGGGGAAGATCGAGCGTGAGCCGACCCGCGAGCAGCCACTTCGCGCGCAGAAGATAGCTCAGGTCATCCTGAAAATGGGGACGGGCATCGAGCACCGAGCGAGCAACCCACAGGCTCACCAGCGTGCCGGCGATCAAGAGGGTGATCACAAGCTTGCTCCCCGGCGTGCGCACCGCGAACGGAGCTGTGCGGTGGCGGAAGATCCATCCGAGCGTCCCAAATCCCGCGATCAATCCCGCTCCGCCGAACAGCCCCGCCGTGAGCGGCTCCAACAAATACCGGGCTTCCAGCCAAGGATGCGGCCGCATCGGCAGAGCCACGATCCTGCCGTCCCCGGTGATGAGGCCGATATCGTTGTTGAGACCTCCTCCCCGGAAAAAAACACGGATGAGGCTTTCACCCTGAAGCAGGATTTCCCGCTGCCCGAGCGAACGGCCCGTGAAGACGCCCGTGAGTTTGAAATCGCCCGGTACGCCCGTGATCGCTTGGTGAAAGATTTCCTTTTTCGGCGCGTCACGATCCACCCACCAGTCACCAGCAAGCGGAGTCGGTGGCTTCGGAAAATCGAAACGACGCGGCACCGCGAGTTCCGTCGCGCCGCTTCCTGCCGGGGTGAGCACCAGTGACTCGCAACCGGTCGGGAAAAAAGACCGCTGAGCGGTCAATCCCACGGACTTTAAGCCACCCAGTTTTGTTGGCACCGAGATCGGCTGGCCGTCGACGGCGAGGCGCACGCCGGCTGCGCTCGATTCGAGCTCGATGCGCATCTGAAATTTGGTCTGCTCCGTCGCAAGCCAGAGGAACGGGAACAGCAGCAGTGCGACGAGCACGGTGCGGGGAAAGCGGGGCCTCACGAGAGCTGGATATTTGTTCGCGTCACTCGTCTTCCGTCATTTTCCGGAGGAACGCGCGATCAACGTCTCGAACGTGTGCAGCGCGCCCGCCACGACTTGATCCATGTTGAGGTAACGATACTGCGCGAGCCGGCCGACGAAAGTGACATTCGGCTCGCGGTCCGCCAGCTCCCGATAACGGAGGGCAAGCGCCTGGCTCTCGGCACCGGGAATGGGATAATAGGGCTCGTGTTTTCCCGGCTGATATTCGGAGGGGAATTCGCGCATGAGGTTCGTGCAAGCGCTGACTTCGCCGGTGACGTGTTTCACTTCGACCGTGCGCGTAAAAGGTTCGGCGCCGGGGTAGTTGATTTGCAGCGCGGGCTGCGCGAAACCGCCGGGCGCTTGTTCCGCGCCAAGTTCCTCCAGTTGAAAACGCAATGTGCGATACGGCAGCGCGCCGTGCCGGCAGTCGAAATACTCGTCGATCGGTCCGGTGTAAATCAGGTGCCGATAGTTCACGTGCGGGAGCATTTCCCGGTAGTCGGTCGAGAGCCGGAGCGTCGCGCGCGAAGTCGTGAGCAGGTTTTCGAACAGCGGCGTGTAGCCGTGCAGCGGCAGCGCTTGGAAAGTTTCTTGAAAATACCGGTCGTCGAGTCCCGTGCGAATCGGGATGCGGCGGCACACGGAAGCATCGAGCGCCTCGGCCGGCCGGCCCCATTGCTTGGCGGTGTAGCCACTGTAGAAAAGCTCGTAGAGTTCCTCGCCGACGGCCGCGAGCATGGCTTCTTTTGAATTGGCCGGTTCGGTAATGGGGACTTTGCGGTTCTCGAGGTAAGCCTTGAATTCGTCTTCGGTGGCGTGCGGATTGCGCGTGAGTTGCCGATACGTGTTCAGGTTGACGGGAAAACTCCAGTAGGTGCCGCGGGTGAAGGCTTGCACGCGATACTCCACTTCGCGCCACGCGGTGAAGCGGCTCAGGTAGGTGCGCACCAATTCGGCATTGGTTCGAAAATAGTGGGGGCCGTAAACGTGGTAGAGCAGGCCGTTTTTATCGCGACGGTCGTGACAGTTCCCGCCGATGTGGTCGCGCTTCTCCACGACGAGGCAGCGATGGCCGGTGGCACCGAGCCTTTCTGCGAGAACGAGACCGGAGAAACCTGCGCCTACGATTACGTAGTCGTAGGTTTCACGCATGGCTTGGCGATCTCAACTTCCGCTTGGTTCAATTCTCGCAAATCCCGCCACAGCCGCAGCGCTTTGCGAGCAAATCCATACCACCGCACCGAAGGATGGCCGCCGAGTCGGTCGCGAAAATGGATTGGCAGCTCGATGAAGCCGCGTGGTTCGAGGAGCAGGGCGACCGCGATGTTGGCGAGGTCGAAAGTAGCGGGCACGCGACACGCCGCATCGGCGGCGAGTCGCGCATCGTAGAGACGGAACGGGACGTTGGTGTCGTTGAGGCGGGTGTGCAGGCAGAGCTTCAGGGACCAGCGCAACACGAAGGTAACTACGCGCCGCGATAGACCGTCATCGCGGCGAATTCGCCGGCCGTAGAGCGCGGGTTGCTGGCCGCGTGCGTCCCAGAGCTGGCCGAATCCGGTTGGGTCACACTGGCCGTCTGAGTCGATTTGAAAGACATGTCTCGCCCCTAGTTTCGCGGCTTCCTGGTAACCGACGAGGCAGCTCTGGCCGTGACCGCGATTGGTGTGCCGATGCACGCGCAGCTCGGGCCAGTTGAGGGCGGCGAGGCGTTGGGGCGTGGCGTCTTTTGAGCCGTCGTCAATCACGAGGAGCAGAAAATTTTTGGTGTGACGAAGGAGTTCTCGTTTCCATTCCTCAAGGACGGAGACGATTACGTCTTGCTCGTTGTAGACTGGCACGATCACGACGAGCTCCGGCGTCTGGGCAGGAGGATCGGGCAGGGGAACGTGGGAGGAACTCGACATGAATCGCGAACGGCAGGTTCGGTTAGGCAAACTTAAGGTGTTTCCAGCCTGACGGGTTGCAACGGCAAAGCTGGTCGTCCGGGACTTTAGCAAAATCTTCGACTTTTGCCCGCGCGTGCGTTCGGGTGGCGCGCTCCGCCCATGAAGACTTTCTACATCACGACCGCGATCGACTACGTGAACGGTTCGCCCCACTTGGGCCATGCCTACGAAAAGGTCCTGACCGACGTCATCGCGCGCTTCCGGCGGCAGATGGGCGACAAGGTCTGGTTTCTCACCGGGGTCGATGAGCACGGCCAGAAGGTGCAGCAAAGCGCCAAGAAGCGCGGCATCCCCCCGCAAGAATTCACGGACGAGGTGAGCGCGGAGTTTCGCGCGCTGTTGCCGAAGCTGAATATTTCCAACGACGATTTCATCCGCACGACCGAGGGGCGGCACAAGACCGTCGTCCGCGCCGTGCTCCAGCAGCTCTTCGACAAGGGCGAGATCTACAAGGCGGAATACAAGGGGTTTTATTCCACGCGGCAGGAGCAATTCCTCCAGGACAAGGACCGGCTGCCCGATGGTTCGTGGCCGGAGATTTTTGGCGAAGTAACGGAGATCGTGGAGTCGAATTACTTTTTCAAGCTCCGCCAATATCAGGAGTGGCTCGTGGAGTTTCTCACGAAGAATGAGAACTTTGTCTTCCCGCAGTTCCGCCAGAAGCAGGTGCTCGAATTCCTGAAGGAGCCGCTCAACGACCTCTGCATTTCCCGGCCGCGCGAGCGGCTGGAGTGGGGCATCACGCTCCCGTTCGACGAGGGCTATGTGACCTACGTGTGGTTCGACGCCCTGCTCAACTACTACTCCGCCGTCGCCGACCAACCCGGTCTCTGGCCGGCGGCTTATCACGTGATCGGCAAGGACATCCTCGTGCCACCGCATGCCGTCTACTGGCCGATCATGCTGCACGCCGCCGGGCTCGAATTGCCGCGCGGCATCATCGCTCACGGCTGGTGGCTGCAGCGCGGCGCGAAAATGTCGAAGAGCACCGGCAACGCCCTCAACCCGCTCGATCTCGTGGCGGAGTTTGGCGCGGATGCCTTCCGGTATTTTCTCATCCGCGAGATGAACGTCGGGCAGGACAGCGACTTCACGCGCGAGCAGTTTCTCGTTCGCTACAACAGCGAGCTCGCGAATAATTTTGGCAACCTCGTCAACCGCACCCTCAACATGACGAATCGTTTCGCCGGGGCGACCGTGCCCGCCGCCGAACTCGCCGAGGACGCCGAGAAGGAATTGCACGCGCTGTGGGAAAAAACCCGCGACGAAGTCATCCTGCTTTGCGAAGGGTTTCAGTTTCACACGGCGCTCGAAAAAACCTTCTTCTTCATCACCGCGACCAACGCCTACATCGAGAAACGCGCGCCGTGGAAACTCGGCAAATCGGCCGAGGCGCACGATCAGGCGCTCCTGCGCACCTCGCTTGCGACCATGGCTGAGGCTCTCCGGCTGGGCGTGGCTGCGATCCAACACGTGATGCCGTCGACGGCGGATAAAATTAACGCCGTGCTCGGCTATGCGCCGGGCGCGATCTGGCGCGACGAACTCACTTGGGGCGCAAAGCTCACCGGCGCCAAAGTGGCCGAGGCGCTGGTGCTCTTCCCGCGGCCCGAAAAACCGAAGGCTTGATCGTTCTCGTTCTCCTACTCGTTCTCATTCTCTCGGTCTGTGATCGAGAACGAGTATGAGAACGAAGAACGAGAACGATTTTTCATGACGATCCTGCCGCTCGATCCCGCCGCCAATGCCACCCCCGACGCGCTTCGTGCGTTTCTCGGGCAGTGTCGCGCGGCGGCGCAGCGCGATGGGCGGGCGAAGCTCGTCAGCATTTCGCTCGCCGTGGATGCACTCGATCCGCTGGCGGTGCTCGATTCGATTTTCGAGCCGGGCGAGCCGCATTTCTACACGGAGCGGTCCGACATCGACACCGCCATCGCCGGTGCGGAACCGGCGGCCTCCTTCGTGACGCGCGGCACGGATCGTTTTACGGCCGTGCAACAATGGGTGGACGTCACGCTCGAAGACACCATCGCGGTCGGCGCGGTGAACGCGCCATTTGGCGGCCCGCATTTTTTCACGAGCTTCACATTTCACGATGAGGTGGAGCCCGGTGAACCCTTTCCGGCGGCGAACGTTTTTGTGCCGCGCTGGCAAGTGGCTCGCGCCGGGGCCGTCACGACCGCCGTGGCCAACCTCCTCGTCGCGCCCGACGCGGATCTCGCCGCATTGGT
>JANYBX010000412.1 GCA_025360615.1 Opitutia bacterium | reverse complement strand
CGACGGCACCCGCCTCTGGCGCATCGACCTCGGCCGCAACATCCGCGCCGGCGCGCACTACACGCAATTCATGGTCTATGATCTCGACGGCGACGGCCGCGCCGAGATCGCGTGCAAAACCGCCGACGGCACCATCGACGGCACGGGCAAAGTCATCGGCGACGCCAACGCCGATTATCGCACGACCGCGGGCTACGTTCTCACCGGCCCGGAATTTCTCACCGTCTTTGACGGTCGCACCGGCGCCGCGCTCGCCACGACCAACTATCTACCCGCCCGCAGCAGCAATCCCAACAGCCCCGATGTCTCCGCCTGGGGCGACAATTACGGCAACCGCGTCGATCGCTTTCTCGCCTGCGTCGCCTACCTCGATGGCCAGCGCCCGAGTCTCGTCATGTGCCGTGGCTACTACACGCGCACCGCCCTCGTGGCTTGGGACTGGCGCGACGGCAAACTCACGCAGCGTTGGAAATTCGACACCCGCACCGAGGCGAACCCCGCTGTCGCCGCGCCCGGCTTTGAAAACTGGGAGCACATGGGCAACCACCAGCTCGCGGTCGCCGACGTCGATGGCGACGGAAAAGACGAGATCCTTTACGGCGCGCTCTGTATCAACTCCGACGGCACCGGCCGCTACACGACCGGCGTCGGCCACGGCGATGCCTATCACGTTTCAAAAATGGACCCCGACCGCCCCGGTCTCCAAGTCTACGGCCCGCACGAAGTCCCCAGCCTCTACGGCCCCAGCGGCTCCGAAATGCACGACGCCAAAACCGGTGCGCTCATCTGGAGCGTCGATGGCCAGGGCGCCGACGTCGGCCGCGGTTGCGCCTTCGACATCGACCCGCGCTATCGCGGTGACGAAGCATGGTCCGCCCGCGGGGGCCTCTACAGCGTGAAAGGCGAACTCATCACCAACTCCCGCCCCGGCCTCATGAATTTCGGCGTCTGGTGGGATGCTGACCCGCTCCGCGAACTCCTCGACGGCACCACCATCTACAAATGGAACTGGCTCACGAACACGACCACCACGCTCCTCTCTCCCTCCGGCGTCGCCTCCAACAACTCCACCAAGGCCACGCCCAATCTCTCCGCCGACATCCTCGGCGACTGGCGTGAGGAAGTCGTCTGGCGCTCCACCGACAGCCGCGAACTCCGCGTTTACTCGACGACGATCCCCGCCAACAACCGCCTCTATACATTGATGCACGACCCGACGTATCGCCTCGCCGTCGCCTGGCAAAACACCGCTTACAATCAGCCCCCCCATCCCGGCTACTACCTTGGCGACGGCATGGACCGCCCGCCCACGCCGCTCATCCGCGCCGCCCCGCGCCCGGGCCGCCTCACCAACCTCTCCGTCCGCACCACCGCTGGCACCGATGCCGAGACGCTCATCGTCGGCTTCGCTGTGGCTGGCAGCGGAAAACAATCTGTGCTGGTTCGCGGCGTCGGCCCCACCCTTGCCACGTTTGGCGTCAGCGGCGCGATGTCCGACCCGCAGCTCAACCTCTACGCCGGCAGCACGCTCCTCGGCACGAACAACGATTGGGCCGCCGACACCACCATCGGCGACTCGCTCCTCACCGCCGCGACCAGCGTCGGCGCGTTTCCCCTCCCGCGTCCCAGCCGCGACGCGGCGCTGCTGCCCAATCTTGCCGCCGGTGGCTACACCACGCACGTCGCCGCCGCGAGCGGCGCTCGCGGCGTCGCCCTCGTCGAGCTTTACGCCACGGGCCCTGCCGGCACCGCGCGCCTCGCCAACGCCTCCGCCCGCGCCCGCGCTGGCTCCGGCGACGAGACGCTCATCGCCGGCTTCAATCTCGAAGGCGCTTCCGGACGCACCATCCTCATCCGCGTCGTCGGCCCCGGCCTCGCGCAATTCGGCGTGGCGGGCGTGCTCGCCGATCCGCAGCTCACGCTCTTTCGCGGCAGCACGCGCATCGCAGGTAACGACGATTGGGAAAAAGACTCCGGCACCAATGCCGCCGCCTTCGCCACGCTCGGAGCCTTCGCGTTACCCAGCGGTTCAAAAGACGCCGCGCTCATGCTCAATCTTTTGCCCGGCGCTTATACTGTCCACGCAACCGGTGCCTCTGGCACGACCGGCATCGTCCTCATCGAAATCTACGACGCCGGAGAAAACTGAGCTCTCTCTCCCCTCGGCCGCCAGCTGCTTCTGCGCCTCTCCCCTCCCTTCTTTGTCCGCCTTTTACCATTGGCTGATCGCGATACCCAAAAGGGGAAAACAAATCCTGTCATTTCGGCTCGGCCCCAGCGCCGTCGTCGTCGCCATGGGAAAACGCGGCCTCTTCGGACTACTCTGCCGCCGCCCGATCAAGCCAGTGAGCCGGCGACCCCGCGCCTCCCGGCGCGCGAGGCCAGCAATTCCATCCATCCGCAAAAAAGCCCGCAGCCTTTTCGGCCGCGGGCTTTGTTTTGGTTAAAGTCGATTCGCGATGGGAACTCGATTACTTGACCGCCGGCAGCGCCACCGGAGCCGCGGGTGCGGGTGCGGCCGGGGTGGGTTTGATGTCCAGCATCTCGACGTCGAAGATCAGCGTTGAGGAGGGCGGGATGTTGCCGCGCGCGTCGTCGCCGTAGGCGAGCGAGGGCGGGACGTAGAGCTTGATTTTGCCGCCCTTGGAAATCTTTTGCAGGCCCTCGGTCCAGCCCGGGATCACGCCGTCGAGCGGGAATTCGGCCGGCTCGTTCCGCTGCACGGAGCTGTCGAACACGGTGCCGTCGACCAGCGTGCCGGTGTAGTGTACGCGCACGGTCTCGGTCGGCTTCGGCGCCGGGCCTTCGCCCTGCTTCACGATTTCGTAGCGGAGGCCGCTGGGCAATTCCACCACGGCCTTGTTCTCCTTCAGCTTGGTGAAGAAAGCCACGTTCTGCGCCTGGCTTTCGGATTTCATCTTTGAAAGGTAGGCCTCCTGCTTCTTCTTCATGAACTCATCCATCGCGGGCCCGATCTTCGGCAGATCGTAGGGCGAGTCTTTGCCGGCCACCGCCGTGCCCATGCCCTTGAGCAAGGACGCGATCTCGGAGGCGCTGAAATTCAGCTCGGACAAACCGATGCGCTTGCCCATGAACCAACCGAATTCCTCGACGAGCTGCGCGTCGGTGAAAACCGGCGCGGCCGGGGCGGCGACAGGTGCGGCCGCCGCCGGTTGTTCAGTCTTGCCGGGGATGTTGAGCTTAACCTCCTGGGCTTGGATCGCGGCGGTCGTGCCGAGCGCGAGCAGGGAAAGCGTAAGGGCTGATTTTAGTTTCATACTGGATTTATGGAGTGTCTTGAATGGAAACGGCCGGGGGTAATTTGTGCCGTAAAACTTTTTGATGTGCCCACGCCCCGCCCCGAATGCAACCTCTATTAGGCCAGGCCCGCTCCAGTCCAAAATCGACCGCGTTCATTCCCGTGCGCCGTTCCGCGGATTCGCCTCGACGCGCGCTTGTGTCCGCCGCCGGCCCGCGTCCATCCTCCCCACCCTAAACCATGAGCCCCGACCAATTTTGGACCAGCCAGGACGGCCAAATCCTCACCGTTAAAAACAAGGACGAGCGCAGCGTCACGCTCACGCTCGCCTTCTGGCCGCGTCATCCGGCGGAGTTCGATTTTCTAAAAACCCAGCTCGCCAGCCTCAAGTTCACCGAGCGCAGCTCCCTCGCCCGCATCGGCATCGAGATGCTGCTCCAAGGCCCGCCCTCCATCGACGGCAACCGCATCGTCCTCATCGCCGACGCCTTCATCTACGACCAGAGTTTCCCCAACGCTCCCTATTGGAAAAAACTCCTCCGCCCGGGCGCCCCCGTCGGCCGGCTGTTCTACGCCCCGCTCGCCGCGAAACTCTCCACCGCCGAGATCTGGGACGCCATTAAGTCGAACGCTCTCAAGCTCCCCAACACCATCTCGATCGACTCCCGCGGTCGCGTCTTCCTCACGCCCCACCAAGTCGCCTACACGCTCTCGGCCAAGCTCACCCGCATCAATTTCGAGCACATCGTCAGCGGCAACGCCGGCCGCTCCTTCATCGACAAGGCCCAGGTCCGCCGCGACGCCTCCCCCCTCGCCATCCCGCCCCACTCCGGCATCCTCACGAGCTGTTCCATGTATCTGAAAGAGCACTATGTCGTGCTCAATCAGGGCGAGGGCAACTTCGGCCTCCACACCAGCGCCATCCTGCTCGATCCGATCAAAACTTTCGGCACGAACATCATGCTGGAAATCTACAACACCGGCGACCAGCCCGTCGTGAACCCCATGGTGTCGGTGGACATTTTCCGCGCGCCCCCGTTCACCGATCCCGAGTTCAAAACGCTCGCGAAAAAACGCCAGCGCCTCCTCAGCACCGCCACCGGTCTTTTCAAGTGCCTCGACAGCAGCCCGCCCCACGACACCGCCGAGGCCCACCCCAAAACCAAGATCACCGTCCGCGGCCAGAGCGGCACGATGGAAAACCGCAGCGTGCTCGTCCGCGCCAACGACGACCTCAAACACTTCCTCGAAGGCGAGGCCTGCCCCGTCGGCAGCCGCACCATGATCCAGGCCCTCGACGCCGCACCCGCCGATGCCGACACGCTCATTGTCGATCACTTCCCCGATCTCCTCGAGCACATCGAGCTCCTCACCCGCCTCGGCGACGTGAAGCTCAAGCGCATCATCTTCCGCAAGGCCTCGCGCACCCACGGCTATTTTCTCTCCAGTAACGCCCACGCCCGGCTCGACACCTTCGACGCCATCGGCGTGCAAGTTTACTGGTATGACGAGACGACCAAGGAGCTCTACGCCCACGTCTACAAAAAGGACCACGGCTTCTTCGTCCGCGAGGAACTCGCCCGTAAATTTCAGGAAACCACCATCGTCGCCTTCTACGGCTCCGCCATCGGCCTCGAAAAAGCCGATACCGATCGCATCACCGGCCTCGTCGAGCAGCTCCACGGCTTCATCGGCTCGAACGTCGGTGTCCTCACCGGCGGCGGTGGCGGCGTCATGCGCCTCGCCACCGACCTCGCACGCAGCAAAGGCGCACTCACCGGCGCGTGCTTCCTCGAACTCGAAGCGCAGCACCCTGAGCTCGGCGTGGATTTCTTCAACACCTTCCAGGAATCGTCGCGGCACTTCCGCCAAAAATGGTTCGAGGCGGCGGATTTCTGTATCTTCAACGTCGGCGGCGTCGGCACCCTCGAGGAAATCGGCATCGAGATGTGCAACCTGAAACTCGGCATCCGCCCCCGCACGCCCTATGTGTTTTTCAACGCCCGTTTCTGGGGCGACCTCCGCAAACAAATCCGCGAGATGATCCGCACGAAACGCGCCCCGGCTTGGATCGCCGACTACATTCTCTTCACTGACGATCCCGCCGAAGTCATCGCGTTCTACCGCAAAAAACTCCAGGTGCTGTGACAATTCAGCCCCTGTGCGGGCTTGCACGGGCGCACCGCCACACTACCTTTCGCGGCATGAAATCTGTCGTCAGCATCGATCCTGAAATCATGGGCGGCACCCCGTGTTTTCGCGACACCCGCGTGCCCGTGCAGACGTTGCTGGATTATATTGAGGCAGGGGACTCCATCGACGTTTTCTTGCACGGCTTTCCTTCCGTCACACGTGCGCAGGTCGTCGCTTTTTTAGAGCAGGCGAAAGAAATCCTAAT
>JANYBX010000340.1 GCA_025360615.1 Opitutia bacterium | reverse complement strand
GCGGCATCGCGCACCAGCGAGGCGGTGAGGCGGATCCAGACCACGTGGCCCGCGCGGTGAAAATAGCGTTTCTCCATCTGGAACGAACGGCGTGTGCCGTCCAGCAGCTCCCGCCCGTGCGCAAGATCGGCCGCCAAATCTTCCGGATGCGTCATCTCTTGAAACGTTTTCCGGGTCAGCTCCTCTGCCGGATAGCCGACGATGTCGCAGATCGCCTGGTTGACGCGCTGCCAGCGGCCGTCGAGCGCGATGAGTCCCATCCCCGTCCCCGCATCATCGAACGCGCTGCGGAACCGTTCCTCGCTCGCCCGGATCGTCGCCTCCGTGTTTTTCGTCTCGGTGATGTCGCGCGAGATCGAGAGCAACTGCTCAGGTTTCCCGTCGGCGCCGTTCAGCGGCGAGACCATCACGTCCCACCACTTTGGTGTCCCATCCATCGTCGGGCAAAACGCCTGGAACCGCCCCGTCCGCCCTTCGAGCGCCTCCTGGACCGCGCGTTTTGCCAGCTCCGCGCCCTCGCCTTTCCAAAACGAAAACCAGTCCGCGTTGCGGATCTCATCGAAATTATTCACGCACATCAGCCGCCGGCCCGGCGCCGCCATGTCGAGCAGTCGCGCGTCGAGGCTCAGGATTTTCAGGCAGTCGTCGCTGTTTTCCACGATGCGCCGGTTGAATTCCTCGCTCGCGCGCAACACCGCCTCGGCGCGCTTCGGCGCCGTGATGTCTGTCACCGTCCCCAGATATCCCGTGAGCACGCCCTTCGCATCCCGCAACGCCACGGCCGAGCCCGCGACCCAGACGATGTTTCCCGAGCGGTGCTCGAAACGGTATTCCAGGGCAAACTCGCCCCCGCCCCGCGCAAATGCCGCCCACGCCGCGTAGATCTTCGGCCGATCCGCCCCGTGCAGCGCCGCGCTCCACCCGTCGCCCATCGCCTCGCCCTCGCTGAGCCCCGCAATCTGCGTCCAGCGTTGATTCACGTAAACGCAGCGGCCCTCGGCGTCCGTTTGATAAATGCCGACGGGCGCCACGCGCGCCACGGTGCGGAACAGCTCCTCGCTCCCGCGCAATTTTTCGTTCAGCCGCTGCAGCTCCTGCGAGCGCAGCACGATGTCCGCCTCCATCTGGTCGGTGCGGTGCGCCAGCTTCACTTTCGCCTCGTCGCCCTTGCCCTCCTGCTCCTTGAGGCGGATGAACTCCGTCACGTCCTCCACGCGATGGATGATGTAGGCCAGCCCCCCCGCGGGATCCGGCACGGGGGAGTTGACCGGGCTCCAGTAACGCTCCTCGAAGCCACCGCCGAGGGACGCCGGCCGCTGAATCGGGTAACGCTGCACCGCCATCACGTCGGCCGTCCCCTGCGTTTTCACGCGCTCTAGCGACGCGCGCAGATTGCGCACGCCGTCGGCGATCGGATCCTTCGGGTCGTCGGGAAACATCTCGAAAAGCAGTTTTCCCATCAGTTGCCCGCGAGTCGTGTTCGTGCCGCGCAGATAGGCTTCGCTGACGCCGACAATCCGAAAATCGCCCGGGGCCAGCACGAGATAGAGGCCCGGGGCCGACTCGAACAAAGCGCGGAAATGGGCTTGGGCTTTTTCCGCTTCCCCGTGGGCGGCCTGTTCGCGGACCAGCATATTTCGCATCTCCTGCTCAGCGTGTTGGCGCGCCGCCGCCGCGCGCCGCGCCGATGTCGCGGCCGCGCCGAGCAAGCCCAGCGCCAGCAGGCTGCCGACGATCTGCACCCGGCTCGCGTTGCGCTCGACCGCCCGGCGCTCCTGCTCGCGCACGGCCAGCAGGCGGGCTTCCTCTGCTTGCACTTCGTCCGCGAGCACCACGAGCGCACTCGTGGGCCGCCCCGGTTGCGCCAGCAACGCGCGCAGATACTGCGCGGCCGCCGCCGGCCCCTCCTGTCCCGCGCGTTCCAGTCCCCTGCTCTGCGCGATTTTATCCTCCGCCAGCGCCCGCAATCGCACGACGCGCGCGCTTTGATCCGCATTGTCCGACACCAATTCCCGCACCGCCTCAAACCGCTCGAGGAGCAGGCGGCGATGCGCCTCGGCGCGTTCACGGAAAGAATTCTCCCCCGTCAGCGCGTAAGCGCGAACCGACGATTCCAACCGCGCCACCTCTTCCACGAAATGGCCCATTTCGTCCCGCACCGCGTGAGTATGCACCACCGCTTCATTCGCCGCGACAAATTCGGCGTTGTTCTGCACCGTCATCACGCCGATTGCGATGAGCATCCCAAACGCCGCGCCCATGAACGACTGCGCCACTGATTCCCCCGCGCCCTCCCACCGCGCTCGCTGGAGCAACGCCCCCGACAGCACCAGCAAACACACCGCCGTCGGCACCGCCATGCCCCGATAGGAAGAGGCGCCCCCATCTGCGAATATTGAGCCCAGATAACTCAATAGTGGGACCAGCGCAAAAGCGGCGATCACGCCACCCATGACCGGCAGCAGCCATAGTCCCCCGCGCCGCAGCGCCAGCATGGCCAGCGTGACGCCCATCAGCGTAACTGCCACCGCCGCGTTGGGCGCCATTCGGACCGGCACGGTCAACGGAGAGAACCAGTGAAGTTTCCAAACAATCTGATCGAGCCCCAGCGGCCAGCCGAAGAGAAACTGCGCCAGCACCAAACCTCCGAACAGCGCCACCGCCAAGCCGCAGCCCACCGCCAAGCGCCGCCAGTTCCAGCCTAGCGCCAGCACTCCCGCGCCGCAGAGCAGCAGACACAGCGCGGTGTTGATCGCCATTTTTGGCGCGCCCGGAAACCACCGCACCAGAAGTTCGGCATTCGTGCCCCAACCCCACACCGCCAACGCCGCCACGATCACCACAAATCCACCGACCACCCGCGGCAAAACCGAGGAGGCAATTTTCGTGGAAGGAGAAACCACACCGCAAAAAGATTCCCGCGCCCCTCCAACCGCAAGGCTCAACGCGCAATGCCCGCTTCAGTAAACTGTAGGAGCGGCTTTACGCCGCG
>JANYBX010000339.1 GCA_025360615.1 Opitutia bacterium | reverse complement strand
GTGGCGAGCTGCTCGGCACGGGCGGCGGCCTGAAGCGTGGCGGCGTAGTCGCGGCGGTTGAGCCCGTCGAGGGCGTTGAGCACGCGGTAGAGCGCGGCTTCGCTTTCCTGAAGCGAGGAGAGCGAGCCGGGGCCGCCGGCCCGCAGGAGGGCGTCGGTTTGATCGGCGTAAGCCTGGAACGCACCGTCCAGCGTCTCGACCAGTGGCGCGCGGGAACGGCCGGCGGCACTGGAGGACTCGGCCATGAGTTCGCGCGTGAAGGCCGCGCGCTGCGCGTCGAAGGCGCGGCGGGCGCCGAACGGATCGCCCCGCTGGGCGCGCGCGAAATTGCCGCTCATCAGCGTGGCGGCGTCGCGCATCCGCTGACTCGCGAGCATCGAGGCGTAATCGGCGACGACCTCGCGCTGGACCGAGCCCGCGAGCTGGCGGCTGACGTGGACCGCGTAGCCGCCGCCGCCGGCGAGCAGCAGTAGAAATGGCAGCAGACCGAGATAGAGGCGCGTGCGGAGCATGGACGACCAGCTCAGAGCAGACCGAGCTTCTGGCGTTTGCGATAGAGCGTCGCCGGGTCGATGCCGAGCGTGCGCGCCGCATCGTCGAGACTGCGGGAAACGGCGAGCACGCGGCGGAGGTGCTCGGTTTCGAGCGCGTCGAGCGTCACGGGCGCGCCCACGGTGATGGCGGGATCGGCCTTCGCGCCGAACTCCTCCGGCAAATCGGCGAGCTCGATGGTCTCGCCGGAACAGAGAATGGCGGCACGTTCGATGACGTTGCGAAGTTCGCGCAGGTTGCCGGGCCAGGCATAACCGGCGAACGCCGCGCATACGGCGGGCGGATACGCAGCGATTTTCTTGCCGAGGCGCGCGGCGAAATGCAGACGGTAGCTCTCCGCCAGCCGGGCGAGATCGCCGGGGCGCGCACGCAAGCCGGGCAACGTGATGCCGATGACGTTGAGCCGGTAGAAAAGATCCTCGCGAAAACGGCCGACCTTCACCTCCTCGGCGAGATTGCGATTCGTAGCGGCGATCACGCGCACGTTGGCGCGGCGGGGCGTGGCTTCACCGACGCGTTCGTATTCGCGCTCCTGCAGCAGGCGCAGGAGTTTGGGCTGGATCGCGAGCGGGAGTTCGCCGATTTCGTCGAGGAAGAGCGTGCCGCCGTCGGCAGCGGCGACTTTGCCCATGGTGTCCGCGATGGCGCCCGTGAACGAACCTTTGACGTGGCCGAAGAGTTCGCTCTCGAGCAGCTCGCGCGAGAGCGAGGGGCAGTTGACGGTGACGAAGGCGGCGTCGCGCTGGGCGCTGCGGCGGTGGAGTTCGCGCGCGAGCACGCTTTTGCCGGTGCCGCTCGGGCCGAGGATGAGGATGTTAGCGGAGCTGTCGGCGGCCTTGAACGCGAGGGTGAGCTCGCGGCGCATGAGCGGCTCGGCCGATTCGAGGTCGAGCGGCGGGGCCTCGGCGGCGAGTTCGCTTTCCAAGGAGCGCACGCGGTTTTGGAGCGCGGCGTTTTTTCCCACCTTGGCGAGCACGCCGCGGATTTGGTCGGGGGTGAACGGCTTGGGGATGAAATCAAACGCGCCGCGTCGCATGGCCTCGACGGCGGTGGCGATGTTCGCATACGCGGTGAACATCACGACGGCGGGCGGCCGGGGGGTCTTCAGGATTTTCGCCAGCACTTCGAGGCCGTCCTCCTCGCCGAGTTGCAAGTCGAGAAACACCACGTCGAACCCCTCATCGGCGATGGCTTTCAGGGCGCGGAGCCCGTTGGGCGCGTCGGCGGCGGCGTGGCCGGCGGTCTCGATGGCGATCCGCGTGGTTTTGCGGATGGAAGGTTCGTCGTCGACGATGAGAACGCGCATGGCAGGACAGAGGATAGTGGGCCAACAGGAGACGCCGATACCAAAAAAGCCAAGGCCGGGTCGCTTGCGCGACCCGGCCAGGTCCAGCTTCAACTTGCAACCAGCAGGCTGAGCCCGCTTGAGTTGCTTCAGCAGTAGACCGAGCGCCCGAGGGCGGGTTCCACGCAGTGTTCATAACGGCGGGGAATTTTTTCTTTTGTCGAATCTCTCCGGTAAACCTCTACTCCTCGCGTCGCCCATCACCTCCGCATGTCTCCCGTCACCGTCACTCCGCCTTCGCCAGCCGCTCCCGCCTCCCGCGTCGCCGATCTTGAAATCAAGGACGCGCAGCTGATCTTCAGCGCGATCTGGGCCGACTTGGAGGCGGAGTTTGGCCGCGAGAATCTGCGTTTCCCGAAGGAGATCATCCTCCTCGGCGGCGCGCCGGGCGCCGGCAAGGGCACGAACACCGACTTCATCGCCAAGGCGCGCGGGCTCACGTGCGGCCCGGTCGTCATCAGCGCGCTGCTCGACACTCCGGAGGCCAAGCGGCTTAAGGATGGTGGCAACATGGTGGGCGACCGCGAGGTGATCGGCCTCCTCTTGCGCCGCCTCGTGCGGCCGGAGTATCGCGACGGTGTCATTCTTGACGGTTTCCCGCGCACCAAGGTGCAGGTCGAGTGTTTGAAACTTCTCGTGGACAAGATGCACCAGCTCCGGCGCGAGTTTTACAGCACGCCGCTCGGCATCCATTTCCGCCAGCCCACGGTTCACATCATGGTGCTGTTCGTGGATGAGAAAACCTCCGTGGACCGCCAGCTCTCCCGCGGCCGCGAGATCAAGGCGCACAACGACGAGGTGCGGCGCACGGGCATCGGCGAACCGCAGGAAGAGCGCACGACCGACTTCGACGCGGGGCTCGCGCAACGCCGCTACCGCGTCTTCAAGGAACAGACTTGGGATGCGCTGCAGGAGTTGAAGGAGATTTTCCACTATCACTTCATCAACGCGCAGGGCTCGTTCGACGAGGTGGAGCAGAACATCCGCCACGAGCTCGAATACCAGAGCACGCTGGAGCTCGACCCGCGCACCTTCGACCGGCTGCGCGCCATCCCGCTGGCGAGCGAGATCATCGTCCATGCGCGGCAGGAAATGGTGAAGCGGCTCGACGCCTACGAGCTGGAACACGGCGAACTCTTCGGGCGCGTGGCGACGTTCATCGCGCAAAAGGTGATGCCCATCGTGCTGCGGCACGCCATCTCCGGCGTGGCGCTCGTGAACACCGAGGAGACGGTGCTCGATGATCCACTGGCGCTTGCGATGCTGATCGATATTTTTTCCGAGCGCGGCTATCACGCGGCCGTGGACATCCACCGCATCGAGGTGCCGAGAAAGTTCGACCTGCAAACCGGCGCGATCACCTGCCGCGTGAAAAAAGTCTATCGCGTGCAAATCCGGTTTGTCGGCTCGGAGATTCGGCGGGGATGATGGAATTTTCGATTTTTGAATTTCGAATTTCGATCCTCCCCATGGACGAAACCGAAATGAAAGCCCGCACGAAGGCGTTTGCAGTTCGGGTGCTTAAACTAATCTAGGCGCTTCCCGAGACTCGCTCCGGCCGGATTATTGCCAATCAACTCGGGCGCTCCGGGATTTCGGTCGGCGCCAATTATCGGGCCGTCTGCCGGGCCAAATCCGCGGCGGACATGGTCGCGAAGCTTTCCATCGTCGAAGAAGAGGCTGATGAAAGCGCCTTTTGGCTCGAAGTGATTCCAGAGGCCGAACTGATGTCCGCAGCAAAGACGGCCTCCCTGCACAAGGAGGCGGGAGAGCTCACCGCCATCATGGTCGCCTCCCGGCAGACGCTGCTCCGCAACAATCGAAAATCGAAACTCTAAAATCGAAAATTCGATTACTCGTAACGCAGCGCCTCGATCGGATCGAGCGACGCGGCCTTCCATGCAGGATAAAGCCCGAAGATCACGCCGATGCCGCCGCAGACGGCCATGCCGATGCCGGCCCACAGCCACGGGAAAGTGATCGCCGTGTGCATCATCATCGCCACGGCGTTGCCCCCGCCCACGCCGACGGCCACGCCGGCAAAGCCGCCGATGAGCGACAGCGCAACGGCCTCGGCGAGAAACTGCAGCAGGATGCTGCGCTTCTTCGCCCCGATGCTCTTGCGGATGCCTATCTCCTTCGTGCGCTCGGTCACGCTCACGAGCATGATGTTCATCACGCCCACGCCCGAGGCCAGCAGCGCGATCGAGCTGATGATGAGCGAGCCGATGGCGACGACATCGGCGATCTTGTTGAACGCCTCAATCAGCGATTCGTTGGAGAAAATCTCAAAATCGTTCGAGTCTTCCGGGTGCAGGCCGCGCACGAGCCGCATCACGCCGATGGCCTTGTCCTGGGTCGCGGGCAGCTCCGCCTGACTGAGCGCCTGCACGGTGATGCTAATCGACCGGAATTGCCGGCCGTAAATCGTGAGCCAGCGCGTGATGGGGGTCATCACGAAGTTGTCCGCGCTACCGCCGAAGAAGGTGCCTTTCGCCGCCAGCACGCCCACGACGGTGAAGTTCTGGCCGTCGATGCGGATCAGTTTCCCGATCGCGTCTCCACCGGGGAAGATTTTCTCCACGACATCGTTGCCGAGCAGGCAGACCGGGCGGCCATACTCGACATCGTCGGCGCTGAGGTTGCGACCGGCGGACACGTCGTAATTAAACGCGGTGATGAAATTCTCGTCGGTGCCGCGCAGGCCGACGTTGGGGTTGGTCCGGCGATCCTTGTAAACGACGGCTTTGCCGCCGCGGCGCAGCTCCAGATTCACCCGGACATCCTCACCTATCATGTCCTTGAAGCGCGAACTCACGGCGTAGGTGAGATCACGGCGGTTGCGGTAACGCGACCAGTCGGCGGGCGAGAAACTGAAGGCGGGGTATTTGCCCACCTGAAAACTGTTCGCCCCAAGCACGTTCAAACCCGTTTCGACGGAAGACCTCATGCCATTGATAAACGTCATCACGCCGATGACGGAGAACACGCCGACCCCGATCCCCAAAACGGTGAGGAACGACCGGAGCTTGTTCGCCGTGAGCGAGGCAAAGGCGAGGCGGAAGATTTCGGCGATGAGCATGGCGCGGGCGGGTTATTCGTAGCGTAGCGCGACGACAGCATCCAGTTTACTGGCCGACCAAGCCGGCGCGAAACCACTGAGAATCCCGGTAAACACCGAAGCGCCGAGACCGAGGAGCACCAGCTCCACCGAGAAAACCAGCGGAAATGCGGGCACGAGTTTGCCGACGATCACGCTCATTCCCCAAGCCGTGGTCAGGCCACCGATGCCACCAAGGATGCAGATGCTCACCGCCTCGATCAGGAACTGCAGCAGGATCGTGCGCCGGCGTGCGCCGAGCGCCTTGCGCGTGCCGATCTCTTTGGTGCGCTCCTTCACGCTCACGTAAGTGATGTTCATAATACCAATGGCACCGACAAAAAGCGCGAGGCTGGTAATGACGAGGCCGGCGGTTGCGATGCCTTTTTTGATCGGGTCGAGCTGCTCCTTGATGACGTTCTGGCTGTTGATCTCAAAGTCGTCCTTCTTCTCCGGGCCTAGGCCGCGCAGCCGGCGCATGAGGCCGCGGAGTTCGTCCTTCGCCTCTTCCATTCGCGTGACATCGACTTGCACGCGCACCTCGGGATCGGCGTAGCGGATTGGAAACATCCGGCCGAACGCATCTAGCGGCAGAAGAATTTTGGAGTCCCACGAAAAGGCCCCGAGCCAGCCGCCTTGCCGCGCCGTGACACCGACGATGGCGAATTGCTGGCTGCGAATACGGATGGTCCGACCCAGCGGTGAAATGCCGGGGAACAGCGCGTCGGCGACGTCAAAACCGATGACGGCGACATTGCGACCGGCGCGACCCTCTAATTCGGTGAAGAAACGGCCTTCCTTCATATCCGAGCGCACGATGCGGCCGAGGTCGGCGCTAGTGCCGACAACGTTGATGTTATTCACCCGAAGTTCCCCACTGATAATAGTCGCGTTCCAATCGACTGCGGGCACTGCCAGCTTGAGGGGGCCTTCGGGGTGCTCAGCAATCCAGTCGTTGATCGGGTGCGCATGGGCGACGCTGATGTCGCGGCGATTGCGGAGATTCCACCAGTCGTCGACCTGCCGCCAAGGCCATTTGCCCACGTAGAGGATGTCGTCGCCGAGGCCGGAGAGACTCTGCTCCACTCCGGAGTCGATACCGAGAATCGCCGTGCCCATGAGAGTGACGGCGACGATGCCGATGATCACGCCGAGCGCGGTGAGCGCCGAACGCAGCTTGTTCGCGAAAATTTGCAGCACCGATATCCGAATGGACTCGGGAAATTCGTGCAAAAACTGACGCCAACCGTAATCGGTGATGCCGGTGAACAAAGCAAGAATCAGAGAGCCCGAAATCACATAGCGACACAGCGCGATACTTTCCCGATCAGCAGCGACCAAGACCAGAACAGGCCAGACGAGGAGGGCCACAAAACTCAGGCCAATACTAATCCGCCAGACGACTCCGGGTGCTGATATTGCGCGCATGATAGTTTAAGCGACGGCCGCGTCGCTCTCGATCAAGCCGTCGCGGAGGCGGACGATGCGACGGGCGTGACGGGCAATATCTTCCTCATGGGTCACGACGATGATCGTATTGCCTTGCTCGTAGAGCTGCTCGAACAACTCCATGATCTCCTCACCGGTTTTCGAATCGAGATTTCCGGTCGGCTCGTCGGCGAGGATGATGGAAGGATTGTTCACGAGCGCGCGGGCGATCGCGACGCGCTGGCGCTGGCCGCCGGAGAGTTCGTTTGGCCGGTGGAACATGCGTTCGCCGAGCCCGACATTCTCCAGCGCCTGCCGGGCTTTTTCCAGACGCTCGGTGCGCCTGAGACCGGCGTAAATGAGCGGCAGCTCGACGTTGTGGAGCGCATTGGAGCGCGGCAGCAGGTTGAAAGTCTGGAAGACGAAACCGATCTCGTGGTTGCGGATCTCGGCCAGTTCGTCGTCGACCATCGTGGCGACATTTTTCTGGCTGAACTCGTAGCGGCCCGTGGTGGGCGTATCGAGGCAGCCGAGCATGTTCATGAGCGTGGACTTGCCGCTGCCGGACGGGCCCATGATGGCGAGGTATTCGTTGCGGAGATCATTCACGCCCTGCGCGGGGTCAGCGTGAAAATTCACCGCAACGAATACCTCGCCATCATGGGCCCGTCCGGCAGCGGCAAGTCCACGCTCATGAACATGCTCGGCTGCCTCGATACGCCAGAT
>JANYBX010000335.1 GCA_025360615.1 Opitutia bacterium | reverse complement strand
CCGTTGAGAAAGAGCGTGTCGCGGCGAAGTTCGATGGTGTCGCCGGGTTGGCCGACGACGCGCTTGACGAGACGCGTGCCATCATCGGGCGCGAAGCAGACGACGATATCGCCGCGCGCGGGGTCGGACCAGTGCGCGAGGCGCATCGTCGTGAATGGCACGCGGAGATCGTAGGCGAGCTTGTTGATGAAGACGACGTCCCCGCACAGGATCGTCGGCTGCATGGAGCCGGACGGGACGTAGTTGATGTCGGCGAAGGCGGACTTGGCGCCGGCGATGAGGAGGAGTGGGAGGGCGAGGGGGCGGATCCATTCGCGCCAGAGATGACGGGCGATAGTTTTGGCGTTCACGTGGGGAAACGTGGGCGCATCCAGTGGGTCCGCAAACCGGCTGGGATGGACGGCGCGGCGGGCGGGACAGGCGGCGCGTTTTATTTTCGCTCGGCGAGCGCGAGTCGCACGGCGAGCGCGCCGAGGACGCCGCCCATCACCCAGCGTTGCGTGCGGAGCCAGAGCGGGCGGGTCGAGAAGAACGCGGCGATCGTCGCGGCGGTCAGCACGATGATGAAGTTTACCGCGAAGCTGATCATCATCTGAGTGGCGCCGAGCAGCAGGCTTTGCGCGAAAAGATGGCCGTTTTCCGGATGCAGGAACTGCGGGAAAATGGAGAGGTAAAACACGGCCATCTTCGGGTTGAGCGCGTTGGTGAGAAAACCCATGCGGAAAAGTTTGGCCGGCGAATCCGGCGGGAGCGCGCGCGGCGCGAACGGCGAGGCACCTTCCGGCCGCACGGCCTGCCACGCGAGCCAGAGCAGATAGACGGCACCGGCGTATTTGAGCACGGTGTAGGCGAGCGGCACGGTGAGGAAAATCGCGGTGAGGCCCGCGGCGGCGCAGACGATGTGAAACAAAAACGCCGTCACCACGCCGAGCAGCGAGATGAAGCCCGCGCGCCGGCCCTGGCAGATCGCGCGTGAGAGCAGGTCGACCATGTTCGGCCCGGGCGTGAGCACCATGCCGAGCGCGGCGAGGGCGAAGAGCAGCCAGTCGCGGAGAGGGAGCATGATGTTTCGTGGAGCGGCGCCGGAGCAGCGGCAAACGCAAAGGCTCCACGTCGGACACAGTGGCAAAATTTCATTTGGCTTCACTGCGCGGGCCGCGGATATTCCGCGCATGTTGGCACGTTCCCCGCAGGCTGCGTTTCGGCGGCTGTTCGATGAAGTCGGCTCCGTCGATCACGTGGGCATCGAGGAACGCGTGGCGAAATATGGCACGCGCTCGATCAAGAAGGCCTCGAAACTCTGGGGCTTGAAGACCGCCGTCTCGATGGTCGATCTCACCACCCTCGAGGGCAAGGACACGCCGGGCAAAGTCGCCTCGCTCTGCCAGAAGGCGCTGCGGCCGCACGACGATCCGTCGATCCCGAGCACGGCGGCCGTGTGCGTTTATCCTTCGATGGTGCGACATGCGCGCCGGGTGCTCGGCAGCGATACGGCGGTGCGCATTGCCTCGGTGGCGACGGCGTTTCCCAGCGGGCAGGCGCCGTTGAAGACGCGGCTCGCCGAAGTGCGCGCGGCCGTGGCCGACGGCGCGGACGAGATCGACATGGTGATCAACCGAGGGGCATTTCTCGCGGGGGAGTTTGCCGCCGTGCAGGATGAAATCGCCGCCGTCCTCGAGGCCTGTGGCGACGCGACGCTCAAGGTGATTTTAGAGGTGAGCGAGCTGGAGACTTACGACGCGATCCGCGCGGCGTCATTCCTCGCGATGCGTGTGATTCGCGAGGGGGATTTCATCAAGACCAGCACGGGAAAGACCTCGCTGAACGCCACGCTCGGCAACAACCAGGTGATGTTGGAGGCGATCCGCGACCACTACCTCGACACGGGCATCGCCATCGCGATGAAGCCCGCCGGCGGCATCCGCACGGCGAAACAGGCGCTGACGTTTCTCATCGCCGTGAAGGAGACGCTCGGTGACGCGTGGCTCAACAACACCCGCTACCGTTTCGGCGCGAGCTCGGTGCTCAACGATCTCGTTCGCCAGATCGAAAAGGAAAAAACCGGGGCTTATCAGGCACCCTATTATTTCAGCGAAGCCGCTGAGAGCTACTGACCCATCTTTTTGTCTCGCGAAGGATGCGAAGGAAACGAAGGACCAAGCACTTTCCGCGCATTCGTCCCCTTCGCTTCCTTCGCGAGACACCTTCCTCCCATGTCCACTCTTGTTGCCGAAAAAAAGAAACCCGTCGCCCGCGGCGGCCGTCCCGCGCCTGAACTCATCTTCGGAGACCTGTGGGAATTCGATCCCGCGCCCGAGAGCGCCGATCCCAAGCTGAAGGCGCGTTACGACCTGTTCATCGACGGCAAATTCGTCGCGCCGAAATCGGGAAAATACTTCGATACCATTAACCCCGCCAACGAGCAGAAGCTCGCCGAGATCGCGCTCGCCTCCGCGGCCGATGTCGATGCGGCCTATGCCGCGGCCCAGCGCGCGTTCGACACGACATGGGGGAAGATGCCGGGCCGGGAGCGCGCGAAATATCTCTACCGCATCGCGCGGCTGTTGCAGGACCGCGCCCGGGAATTCGCCGTCGCGGAAACCCTCGACGGCGGCAAGCCGGTCAAGGAATCGCGCGACTTCGATGTGCCGATGGCGGCGGCGCATTTCTTCTATCACGCGGGCTGGGCGGACAAACTCGATTACGTCGCGCCGGGCCGCCGCGTCGCGCCGCTCGGCGTGGTGGGGCAGGTGATCCCGTGGAATTTTCCGCTGCTCATGTGCGCGTGGAAACTCGCCCCGGCGCTCGCGATGGGTAACTGCGTCGTGCTGAAACCCGCGGAGACCACCTCGATCACGGCGCTGAAGCTCGCGGAGATTTTCCAAGACGCAGGGCTGCCGCCGGGCGTGGTGAATTTCGTGACGGGTGCGGGTGAGGTCGGCGCGGCGGTGATGAACCACCCGACGCCCGCGAAGGTGGCGTTCACCGGCTCGACCGAGGTCGGCAAGCTCATCATGCGGTCGCTCGCCGGCTCGGATAAAAAAATGACAATGGAGCTCGGCGGCAAGGCGGCCAACATCGTCTTCGACGACGCGCCGCTCGACCAGGCGGTCGAGGGCATCGTGAACGGAATTTTCTTCAATCAGGGCCACGTGTGTTGCGCCGGTTCGCGCCTGCTCGTGCAGGAGAGCGTGGCCGACCAAGTCATCGCGAAACTGAAGAACCGCATTCGCGTGCTCCGCGTCGGCGACCCGATGGACAAGAACACCGACGTCGGTGCGATCAATTCGCGCGAGCAGCTCGACCGGATCCGCCAGCTGGTCGATGTGGGCGTGAGGGAGGGAGGGGAGATGTTTCAATCCGCGTGCCGGCTGCCGACGAAAGGGTTTTATTTCCGCCCGACGATTTTCAGCGGCGTGAGCATGAGTCACCGGATTGCGCGCGAGGAGATTTTCGGCCCCGTGCTGAGCATCCTCACGTTTCGCACGGTCGACGAGGCCATCGAGAAGGCCAACAACACCGCCTACGGCCTGAGCGCCGGCGTCTGGACGGATAAGGGCGCGCGCATTTTGAAGCTGTCCACCGAGCTGAAAGCCGGCGTGGTGTGGGCCAACACCTACAATAAGTTCGACCCGACTTCGCCCTTCGGCGGCTACAAGGAAAGCGGCTTCGGCCGCGAGGGCGGCCGGCAGGGACTGCTCGACTACGTGAAACTTTCCTGACCGCGGCGATACTAAGAACCCGAAATGAAATTATTAAAATTACTGAACGGAACGCTGGTTCTTAACCTTGAACAGGTCTCACATTTTTATTGCGAGACCTCGAATAAGATCGGGGTGCATGTGGTCGGCCGGGCCGAAGCACTGGTCCTCCACGAAACCGACGCCGCCCTCTTCTTGGAAGCCGCGTCAGGGCATTGCGTGCCGGTGCCGCAGGCCTAGCCCGCGCGGGGTGCCGCCCCCGCCTCCCCGTTGCAAAAATTCATGACCCGTCTCCCCATCACCAAAACCCCGAAAGTTTACGTCGGCGGCGTGTTCATTCGCTCCGAGAGCGCGCGGGTGTTCCCGCTCAAGGACGCCGAGGGGAATTTCTTCGGCAACATCCCGCAATGCACCCGCAAGGATCTGCGCAACGCCGTTGAGGCCGCCGCCAAGGCCGGCCCGGGCTGGGCGAAACGCACGGCCTACAACCGCGCGCAGATTCTTTACCGCCTCGGCGAGATGATCGAGGCGCGCGCCGGTGAGCTCACCGAGGCGCTGCTGCTCGGTGGCGGCGCGAAATCGGCGGCGGCGCGAGAGGTGGTGGCGAGCGTGGACCGGCTCATTTACTACGCCGGCTGGGCCGACAAATACGAGCAGGTGCTCGGCAACGTGAACCCGGTGGCCGCGCCGTATTTTAATTTCACCGTCACCGAGCCGATGGGAATCATCGGCGTTATCGCGCCTGAGGCCGCGCCGCTGCTGGGGCTGATCTCGCTCGTCGCGCCCGCGATCACGAGCGGCAACACCGTCGTCGCGCTCGCCTCGACCACGCAGCCTTATCCCGCGATTCTCCTCGGGGAAATGCTCGCGACGAGCGATCTGCCGGGCGGCGTGGTCAACTTGCTCACGGGTTTCCGCAAGGAGATGATCCCGACTTTCGCGACGCACACGCACCTGCGCGCGCTCGTGGGCGTGGTGAATGCCGACGAACGGAAAACGCTCGCGCTGGGCGCGGCCGACAGCGTGAAACGCACGCAATTCTTCAAGGCGGAATCGCCGCCCGACTGGTTTGCCGGCCCGGCGCAGAGTCTGGAGGCGATTCGCGCGACGCTGGAGTTCAAGACCACGTGGCACCCGATCGGCGCGTGATGATGTCGATGCGCCGCGGCACGAAGCGACTTGCGGGATGACTCGTGCGCGATAGCTTTTCCCCATGAAAATCAGGTCCTTGTTCGCGCTTGGTTTACTGGCGTTTCTCGCCCCGGCTTTCGGTCAGGAAAACGAGGAGTTTCTCCCGCCCATTCCCACGCCGACGCCGACGCCGACTCCCACGCCCACTCCCCGGCCGAAGAAAGCGCCGGTCAAAAAACCGGAGCCTCCGGGGAAAATCGACGGCATCGCCATTCCGCGCGGCACGGGATTTCTCGGGATTGCGATCGTAGACGGTAATTTCCAGCTCTCGTTTTACGATGCGAAAAAGAAACCCGTCGCGGCGGATGTCGCCCGGGCCGTGCTGCACTGGCCGGTGAACTACCGGCCGAGTGATGAGCGGGTGGTGCTGAACCCTTCCGGCGACGGGAAATCGCTGAGCTCGCCGAAAATTATCCGCCCGCCCTTCGCGTTTAAACTCCACATCATCCTGATCAAGGACGGTGCGGAGGAAGGCACCGGCGAGCCCTTCGACGTGGATTTTCACGGCTGAGGCGCGAGCCGCCCCGCCGCGTTGACAGGGCCGGGGCTCCCCGCGAAGTTTTCCTCCATGTCCGCCTCCGCCCCAGCCACGTTTGATTCCGTCGAGTCCGTCATCGCCGACATTGCGGCCGGCAAGCTCGTGATCGTGACCGACGACGAGCAGCGGGAAAACGAGGGCGACCTCATCATGGCGGCCGAGAAAGCCACGCCGGAGACGGTCAACATGATGATCCGCTACTGCAGCGGCATCGTCTGCGTGCCCACGCTCGAGCCGCAGCTGCGCCGCCTCGGCCTCGGCCCGATGGTGCAGCGCAACCGCGAGGTGCAGCGCACGGATTTCACCGTGAGCGTCGACGCCGCGGATGGCATCAGCACCGGCATCAGCGCCTATGATCGCACCCAGACGATCCGCATTCTCGGCAATCCCGAATCGCGCGCCGAGCAGCTCGTGCAGCCCGGCCACGTGTTTCCCCTCCGCTCGCGACCAGGCGGGGTGCTCGAGCGCGCCGGCCACACCGAGGCCGCCGTCGATCTCGCCACGCTCGCGGGGCTGACCCCGAGCGGCGTGTTGTGTGAGCTGGTCAACGACGATGGCACTGTGCAGCGCCTGCCCGAGCTGATCGAGTTTCGCCAAAAATTCGGGCTGAAGATGATCTCGATCGCGCAGCTCATCGAGTATCGGGCGAAGCGCGACCAGCTCATCGAGCTCGTCTGCACGCGCCCGTTTCCCTCGGAGTTCGGCGAGTTCACGCTGCATGTTTTTCGCAGCAAGCTCGACCAGCGCCACCACCTCGCGCTCGCGATGGGGGCCCCGGGCCCGGAACCCACGCTGGTGCGCGTGCACAGCGAGAATCTCCTCGGCGATGTCTTTCGCCTGCGGGGGCTCGACTCGCACCGCGCGCTCAACGCCTCCCTTGAGGCCGTGGCGGGCGCCGGCCGCGGCGTGGTGCTCTACATGGAGCACGCGAACGGCGGCGCGGAACTGATCCGCCGGCTCGATGCCAAGCCCGGCGAGCCGCCGCCCCCGATGAGTTTTCGCGACTACGGCACCGGCGCGCAAATCCTTGCCGCGCTCGGCCTCCGCAAAATCCGGCTGCTTTCCAACAGCACGCGCAAAGTCGTCGGCCTCGACGGCTACGGCTTGGAGATCGTCGAGCAGGTGCCGGTCTGAGGTGGGTCGCTTGATCCTCAAGCCGCCCGGGCCGCCTCCCAGATTTCAGGTTGCGGAGCGCCGGAGCCGGCTGTTTCGTGACCCTTCCATGAGTTTCGACGCACCCGCGCAGCAGGCGATGGAGGGATCCCAATTTTCATTCGGGATCGCCGCGGCGCGTTATAATGAGGAACTCGTGGACGGGTTGCTCAAAAATATGCGAGCCACCTTTGCCGCCGGCGGCGTGCCGGAATCGCGCATCGAGGTGCTGCGTGTGCCGGGCTCGCACGAGGTGCCCTACGCTATTCAGTTGCTCGCGGACCGCGGCTCGCACGACTGCCTGATCGCCCTCGGCGTCCTGATCGGCGGCGATACGAACCACCACGAGATGGTCGGCCAGAGCGTGTCCGGCGCGCTCCACCACGTCAGCCTCGCGGCGAAACTCCCCGTGATCAATGGCGTGATCGTGGCCAACACCCGCGCGCAGGCCGAGGCGCGCTGTCTCGGCGCGATCAACCGCGGCAGCGAGTTCGCCCACGCCGCGCTGGAGATGGCCGCGCTGAAACGAAAACATTCCCGATGAGCAAAGCCCTTTTCACCCAGCGTCGCGACGGCCGCGTCGCCGCCCTGCAGTATCTCTACGCCTGGAGCATGAACGAGCCCAAGAATCTCGCCGAGGATCTCGGTGTCTTCTTCGAGCACTGCGAGCGGCCCCGGGCGCATTACGGCTATGCCGAGGAGGTGATCCAGGGAGTGTTGCTTAACCAGGCCGAGATCGACGCGCACATCCGGTCGCTCGCGCAAAACTGGGAGTTCGACCGCATCGCGAAGATCGACCTCGCGATTTTGCGGCTCGCGATTTTCGAAATGAAATATCGCAAGGACATCCCGCCCGTCGTCTCGATCAACGAGGCGATCGACCTCTCGAAGCAATTCTCGAACATCGACGCGAAACGTTTCATCAACGGCATCCTCGACCGCCTCAAGG
>JANYBX010000330.1 GCA_025360615.1 Opitutia bacterium | reverse complement strand
CCACGGTGTTCACCCCGACGGCCGGAACCGACGCGCCCGCCGGGTGAAACGACGCGGCCGCATTCCAAGCCACTACGCCGTTCATGCGCACAAAAACCACCCGGGCCAACTCGCGCTCCCGCGCGTTGCGCGGCCCGGGATAAAACGACCCCAAGCTCGCCTCCACCACCTGCACCTGCCCGCGCGGCGCGTCCAGCGTTGGGCCATACATCGGGGTCTCGCCGCCGTGCGCGAGACCCAGCCGCAGCCGGTTCGCGTCGAGGTATTCCACGAACAGCAGATCGCCCCGCCCCGGTTCGCCCGTTCCGACCAGCGGTTCGCGTCGGCCCGCGCCGCCTTCGGGCAGCATCAGCCCCAGCCGGAGAAACGCGCCGCCTTCGAATTTCGTCTCCGGCTCCGCCGGCGCTCCGCGGCGCGCTTGGAGAATTTCCCCCGTGAAACGCCGCGCAATGAATTCCGAGACCCGATTTTCACCGAAGGTGACGAAGCCCTGCGTCGTTTCAAAGCACTCTTGGTCGACATCGAAATACGGCACGCCGTCGAGGGTCACGCGCAGCGTGTGCTTTGCCGCCTGCACCGCCTCCGGTCGCCAGCCGGCGAAAAATGGGTGCGTCTCCGCCGGGTAAAGCGAACCCATGCTGACGCCGAGCGTGTGCGGCGCGCGAAAATCCACCGCGATCGGCGGGCTCAACCGCTGGTTGTAGTTCGTGTGGTTGAAACCGAGCCGCACGTGCCGGCCGTCGGCTTCGTAGAGCACGTAGAGATAGTCCGACCGATACGACACGCCCGTGACCAACACCGGCTCCGCCGCGCCGGGCCGGTTCATCGGAAAACGCAGCGTCACCTCGGTTCGGCCAAAATTGTCGCCGTGCGCGGACTCCCACCAAATCGCGGGTCGGTTAAAAATCCTCGCGAGCCTCGCGAACGTCTGCGGCCGGTGCGCCTTGAACATACCGTTGTGATTGATGCCCGCCAGCACGCTGAACACCGCCGACCATGCCACCGCCGTCACCGCCGCCACGCGCAAAATTTTCCAACCCCCACCGATTTTTCCCGCGAGCTGCAACAGCCCGATGGTGGCGAGCAGCAGCAGCAGCGGCAGAAAATCCACCATGTACCGGTTCGCCGCCCACGCAAAGCACAGCGTCGCACCCGCCATGCCCAAGAACGTCAGTCCCAACAGCAGCACCCACCGGCCGATCTCGCCCGTCTCGCGGCGGGGCCACCCTCCCATCGCCAGCGCGATCCCGGCGAGCCACACGCACGGGAGGTTTACCAACATGCCATACGGATCTTCCGCCCCGCCATAGCCCGCCGGCCGCACCCCCGGATAGCCGCGGATCACTTCCACGAATGGGAAATAGCGCTGCAGTTGCGCCGGCGCCAAAAAATACTGGTAGAAATTGATCGGGAAAAAGCGCGCGCTCACCAACTTCACGTGCGCTTGGTTGAGGCCCGCGAGCTGGTAGCGCTGTCCAAATTCCAGTGCGTCGTCGAACCGCGCGTGGTTGTAGGCGAGCAGCCCGGCCACCGTCAGCGCAATGGGCAGAAACAGCGCGACCGCCTCCGCCACCCACGCGCCCGGCCCGATCCACTCGGCACTGCGGGCTCGGCGACGCCCATCCCACAACCAAAACGCGCCAAGCATCGCGCCGAAAAAAACAAAATGCGGTCGCGATGCCACCGCCAGCCCGAACGCCAGCCCCGCGCCCGCCAGCCAGCTCGACCGGCGGCGCGCTCTGTTTTCCGCCTGAAAAAAAAGCCGCAGCCCAAGCGCCGCAAAGAAATACGCGGATGCGATCGGCACTTCCCACACGCTGTTGCGCGCCAGCATCGCCGGACAGAGATTGCCCAGGCCAAGGACCACTGTCCCGAGCCACAGCCAGACGGCGCTGCTCCCCGAAAAAAACCGCCGGCGCAGCGCCAGCAGCAAACTCAGGCTGCACAGGAAGCCACCGGCACAAAAAACAACGGTCGCCAGATTTTGCGGAAAATGCACACCCGTCAGCGCGCGGAAAGGGGCGAAGAGCGTCACCGCCGGCGCCACGCCGAAATAGAGATAATAGCGTCCCTTGTAGTAGGTCGTGTCGTGCTTCACCAGCACCCCGGCTTGGTCGCGTTGCACCGGGTCATACGGATCGGCGAGCTTGGCCAACTCGGCCGGTGGTTCGACCATGAAGCCCAGTCTTCCCCCCCGGAAGCCGTCCACCAGCAGCGGATAATAGTCCGCATTATCTTTCCGAAACGTGTAGGGCTGGCCCGGGTCGCCGCCCATGAAGTAATAAAACCAAACGATGCACGCGGCGATGAACGCCACGCCCAGCTGCGCCCGCTGTTCCCGCCGCGCCGTCGGCGCAAAATCGGTCCTGGGTTTCACCACCGCCTCCGCAAAAACCGCGCGCCCCTCCGCGCTATGCCGCCAGCGGGAAAATCTGCGCGCCAAAAACTCAAAGTAGCCCGGACGTTCCGGGACGTTCAACGATACTCATATTTCACCCGCACCAACACGTGAACTTGGGTGAACGCGTCCATCTTCGACGCCGCAAATTTCAGGTAGACCTGGTTGTTCTCGATCACCGACTCGAGCAGAGCGAGTTCATCGCCATTCTTCAGCACGATTTCATGCGAGACGCCTGTGATCTTCGCTCCCGCCGGAATCGGCTGCACGGTGATGACCGGAATCTTCGTGTAGGCGGGGAAAGTCGCCGGGATAAAGCACCCCGTCAGCGCCGGCGCCGGATCACGCCGCGTGTCGATCACCATGTTGACGGAATGCGCCGTGCCCTTGCGCGCCGGCAATAATTTGGAACAGCCGGTGAATGCGATCAATCCCAGCAGCGTTGCCACGAGAGTAAAATTAAGGAGCCAGCGGCGAATCGGGGATGTCATGGGGGAGACTTAGATTTATGGTTGTGGCCGGAAGCTGCCAGCAAGCACAATTTCCCTTCCCACCCTGCCAGCTGTGTTGCCTCAAACCTTCGCCTTCATCCTCCGGCCCTTTCGAAAAATCCAAGCTCTGGAAACCACCGGGCGCGTCGTGTGGTCGCTGCTCGCCATCGACGCCGCCGTGCTCGGCCTGTGGCTCTTCCTGCTCAACCGTTTCGTTTTCCTGCGGCCGCTCGACGAGGAGGATTTCTCGACCGTCATCGCCGTCTCCCTGCTCTGTTACACCGTCACGTTGCAATACGGTCTCCGCCGCGAGCGCTCCGTCTGGTGGCTGCTCGGCAAGCTAGTCGTCGGCCAGGTGCTCGCCGCCGTCGTGCTGCACTACGTCTTTGTCCACTTGGGCATGAACTTGAGCGGGCGGCAGGTGCTCAAGTTTTTCGCGCTGCACCTGCCGCTCCACGCGCTCGTTCGCGGCGTGTATCTGTGGTGCCGCGGCACTCTCCCGGCCGCGCCGCTGGAGACGACCCGCCTCGTGCTCATCGCCGGCACGGGGTTTTTCTTCTACGGCGCGTTTGCGACCAGCGGCTCCGTCGGCTCGGGCGACGCCTACTGGTATTGCATCATGAACGCCGACTTTGTCTCGCAGTGGCGGCTCGGGGTTTTCCCCGTGTTCGCCGGGCAAACGGAATACGCGTTCAACGGTGCGATCAGCCCCCTGCGTTTCGCGCCCTATCTTCAGCATTTCGTCGGCGGGCTCGACTTGCTCACCGGACGCTGGCTGCCGTTTTCCGCCCTGCAAAACCTTGCGCTTCTCCTCTGCGGATTTGGCGGCATCCTCTCCGCCTATCTGTGCTGCGCGGCTATCATCCCCGGCCGTCGCTGGACCGCCCTCGCCCTCGCCTCACTCTACGCCGGATGCCCCGGCATCCTTTCGCTCGGCTATCAAGGCGACCTCTTCATGAGCATGACGACGCTGCCCTACGTGCCGCTCGCCGCCTACGGTATCTGGCGCACCCTGCACGACGACCGCGCCTCGATCCTCTGGTCCGTGCTCCCGCTCGCCGCGCTCTGGTATTGTCACCCGCCGATCGCCCTGTGGCTGACGTTTATTGCTGTGTTCGCCCACCTCGTGATCTGGTCCCGGCGGCGCGCGGACAAAAAAATTTACCTGGGCTGGGCCGCCGGGACCGCTCTCTTCATCTTGGCCACCGGCTACACATTCGTATCGGTGAAAACGCTCGGGGCCGGATCGACGCAAAGCGAGATCACCATCATCATCGAGAGTGTCCGCTCGGTGTTTCCGAAAATGTTTTTTCCCGTCAGCGACACCGCCGATCAGCTCTCCGACTACCAACTCGGTTGGGGCCTGTGGCTCGCGCTCGGTCTGGCTCTCGCCGGCACGGTCTGGCGCCCGCGTCGCAGCGAACTCGTCCTGATGATTGGCGGGCTTGGCCTGATCCTTTTGCTGCTGCCCATTCCGCGGTTCAACGCCGCCCTGTGGCATCTCCTTCCAGCCACCCTGCGCGACATCACCTATCACTGGCCGATGCAGCGTTTTTATGTGATCCTCGCCGCGCTGACCGTCATCTGCACGGCGGGTGTGCTCGCGAAACTATCACTTGACCGCCGCCGGATGGCGTTCGCCGTCTCGATCGTGCTGTTTGCCTGCACCGCCTGGACCTATCGGGAAGCCGTGAGGTTTGTTATCCGGGGATTCGCCATCACCGTGCCGCCCACGCAAGCGGGGATTTTTCTCGAGCGGCACAACCAAATCCTGACGCGCTACGCCTTTAATCCGTTTCCCTCCGCGCCGCCCTATTTCTCGCACAGCTACATCGACCCGTATCTTGAAAACCGCGTGCTCGCCGCCGACCGTCACACCGAGCTCGCGAGCAACGTCGCCGCCGCCCGCCCGCCCGACGAAGCCGCGCAAATCCCCCTCACCGCCGAGCACGATGGCGGTGCCGTCGCCGTCCTCCGTCCGCTGATTCCACTCGCGCCGGGCGTGCGCTACGCCATGCGCTTCGAGCCGCACTTCACCGTTTCGCCCGGCTCGCTTCTCGTTTCCGGCGAACACGTCCGCCGCGAGTTTTTCCTCCCGAACTCTGCCGTCGGCATGGTCCCCGGCACCGAACCCACCACGGCGTTCGGCTACATGCCTACCAGCCGCCATTATTTTTCCGTTTGGACCTCGAAGCCGGTCGCCGACACCGTCGAACTCCGCTACATCTTTAACCAAGCCGTCCCCGGTGTGTCCGCCGATTTCGCGCGCGTTTATCTGCAACCCTACGCCATCGACCACCTGCCGGTAAAAATCACATCGTGGGCACCGTATCGCGCCACTACGAACGCGAGCGCCGCCGGCGCGTGGCTCGAAACTCCCCGCCTCTACCTCCCCGGCTACGTCGCCACCGTCAATGGCCACCCCGCCACCGTCGAAAAATCTCCCGGCGGTCTCGTGCTCGTCGGCCTCCAGCCCGGCGAAAACTCCGTCACCCTCCGCTACCGCGGCCCGTGGATCCTTCGCGCCTCCTACTATGCGGCGCTCGCGACGTGGCTCGTGTTCGGCGTTCTCGGCTTGCGCGCGTTCATCCGAAAAAGTCGCGCGACCTCGCCGGCCCCGTCCCCGTCTTAACTTAAAGTCCCTGCCGCCGTTCGACGATAAAGCGCGGCCGCTGGCGGCTCGCGTCGAATGAGCGCCAGAGATATTCGCCCAGCACGCC
>JANYBX010000312.1 GCA_025360615.1 Opitutia bacterium | reverse complement strand
CGATTTCACCATGCTGGCTTGGAATCCAATCCTCATTCAGAAAATTGAAATCCACGCCTTGGGTTTTGTGCTGCGGAAGCTCCAGCTCAACCGCCATCGGGAGGCCGAGGTCGCCCTGCATGCGCACGATTACGCCCAGCTGATCCTCTATCTTTCCGGCGAAGGCTGGCAGACGATCAACGGTCGCCGCCGGCCCGCTCGCACGGGCGATGTCTTCACCATCCCCAGTGGGATCGCACATGGATTCTCTCATCGGGGGCGCAGCCGGCCGCTCTGCCTCGTGCTCGATTACGAGCTCGAAGGCCAGGGCAAGGTCCGGTTTGCGCACCGCACATTGCCGCAAGCGGCGCTCAACGAGCTCCACGCCCAGCTCGCCCGCGTGCCTCCGAAGGGACGGCTCACCTTGGCGGATTATCCCCCGATCCTCTCCGTGGTCGCGCGCTTGCTCGATCATCCACCGATGATACCGGTGATTCCGCCCGCCTCACCCACCGTGGAAAAAGTGCGAAGGCTGCTTCTCTCCCCCGCCCCGCTCGCGCGCGTGGCCCGCAGCGCCGGCTATCATCCGGACCACTTGACTCGAAAACTCAAACGCGAGGCTGGCGTGGGCCTGCGCGAGCTAAGTGACCAACTCCGGCTTGAGCGTGCTCAACGCGCCCTGCGCCAAACCCCCACGGTCGCCGAGGCCGCCGGGCTGGCCGGCTTCGACGACCCCAATTATTTCGCCCGCTGGTTCCGCCGGCAGACCGGTCGCACGCCGAGTGCGTGGCGAAAATAATCCCCGCGTCTCACGCTTCCGGCTTCTTCACGCACTGCGGCGCAGCGCCCTCGGGCAGCGCCGGTGTCAGACCAACACCCGCCGGCGGGAGCGAACCGTCGAGTTCCTGCCGCCAGTGCGCCACGTCGCCGCCCGGACAATAAATATACATCATGTGCAGCGGCTCGTCGCCCGTGTTCGTGAGCTGGTGAAAAACCGTCGGTGGCAAAAACACCGCCTGCCCCGCCTTGATCGTCTGGCGCTCGGTGCCGACACAGACCTCACCCTCGCCTTCCAACACCATGTAAACTTCCTCCTGCTCCTGGTTATGCCACGGCACCTGCCCGCCCTTTGGCTCCAGCACGACATAGCCCATCGCGAAGCCTTTCGCTTGGATCGGCTGCATCGGAGTCTGCCCCACCATGCCGCGCGTCCAGCGGCGGGCGGGAAAGGTGCGACCGGGAATCTTGGCAATGTCGGCGATAATCATCGTGCGCACGAGTTGGCAAACCGGCCGCGGCTCGGCGACAAAAATCTTACGGGCCGCGCGCGTCAGAACGGAAACCCCACCGAAAAATGCAGCGTGCCGCTCGGGTCGTTCACGCGGGGATTCAGGTTGTGCCCATATTCCAAGCGCACCGGCCCGATGAGCGTTTGATACCGGATGCCCAATCCCACCGAATAAAGCCGCTCGTCGAACGGATACGAAGCGAGCGCCGTCGCGGTGCCCAGCGCGTCGCCAAAAATAACCGCCGACCAGTTTGGCGTGAGCGCCTGTTCCAGTTCAAGATTCACGAGCGCATAACTCTTCGCGCCGAGGAACCGCCCATCCGCGCCGCGCGGCGCCGCTTCGCCCGACTGGTAACCGCGGATGCTGCTATCGCCGCCGGGGAAAAACCGTTTGTTCACCGGCAGCAGCCGGTCGTTGTCCGCCCCCTGCGTGGTGATGACGCCATGACTGATCCCGGCGTGAATCCACCGGCTTCCGCCCCATGAGGTATGAAAGGCCGCGCCCGTCTCCAGCCGCTGGTAATCCGTCTCGCCGCCGAGCGACCGACTCGCCGCCTCGAGTTGCGCGAACCACCGAAATCCGCGCCGCGGTCGCAGCGGATTGTCGCGCTGATCGCTCGTGAGCCCGAAGTCCAAACTCGCGACCGTGACATCGCTGTTGTCCACGGTGCTCGTGCTCAGCTCGTTGTTTTTGTTGCGCAGCGCCTGAAACGTGTAGCCCGTGGTCGCATCGATTTTCCCCCATGGCAACGGCCGCTTGAGGGCCAGCGTGACGCCGAATTCCTGTCGCAGAAACGACTGTTCCTGCCGTTGCAGGCCAAACAGCCGCGTGCTGCCGTCGATCGCTTCGCCAAAAATTTCCGGCACCGTGTAAACATATTCCCCCCGGCTGCTCTTCATCGACTGCACCAGCTCCAGCCGGCTCTGATGCGCGCGGCCGAAAAGATTCAGCTGCCGGAGTTCCACGCCCGCCCGCGCCTGCTCATAGCTCCCATACCCGAGGAGCAAATTCGCCTCCACGCGCCGCGCCTCCTCCAGCACGAAAACCGGATCGCGCACTTCGCCTTCCGCCGGTTCCGGATGCAGGTCCACCGCCGTGAACACGCCGAGCCGCGCCAGGCGATAGCGCGCTTTCTCCAGCAGGATCGGATCGTAGGGATCGTCCGGCTTCACCCGCACGCGGCGACTCAGCACATTTTCTTTCGTGTGCTCATTGCCCTCGAATCGCACGCGCCCCACTCGCACGCGCGGGCCGGGCACGATGATCGCGACCACTTCCACCGGCTTTACGCCCGCGCTTTCCGCACCGGCCTTCGCGGACAACGCCACGTTCATCTCCGGAAAGCCGCGCTCATAAAAAGCCCGCCGCACGCGCTCGCGCAGATCCTGCTGACCCAACGGCGTCCAAGGACGGTGCTCGATCTGCGCGGCGAAATCGAGATTCGCGCCCGCCGTCTCTCCGCCGGCGAATCGCAACGCACTCACTTCCCAGCGCGGCCCCTCCACCACTTGGACATCGAGCGACACCTTGCCCGTGTGGTCATCGACCTTCACCTCCGTGGTTCGCACCTGCGCCTCCTCGTAGCCGCGCTGCCGCAGCTCCTCCCTCACCGTATCGAGCGCGTGGCGCAACCGCCCCGGCGTGTAGGCCCGCACCGCGCCGGTCCCGAACAGCGCCCCGCCCGGCATGAGGTAGCCACGCGCCGTCTCCAGCGGTAGTGCCGTCAGCCCCACAATCCTGACTTCGGTCACCACAAAACGCGTGCCGGCGGCGACCTTGAAGGTCACCTTCGTCGCGGACAACGGCCGTGGCATCGGCGTCGCCAGCGTCGTATCGAACGTGAAATGCCGCGGCGTCGAGTTCGGCGAAACAACTTCGATTTCAACCGACGGCTTGAGGAAACCCTCCGCCTCCAGCGCCGAGCACAGGAGAAACGCGGCGTCCTCGATCGCGTTGCCGTCGAGGGTTTCACCGCGCTGGTCGCCGAGCAACCGCTCCAACGAGAGCCGCTGGTCGCGGTTTTTCACCAAGCCGAGACCCGAGACGTGTAGTTCCGCCTTGGGCGGCGGTTTCGTTTTACCCGAGACTTCGCCGATCATCACGGCGCAGAGCACCATCACGACCCACGCGAGTCTCCGGCGATTATGGCGCGGGCGCATCGGGTGCCTCCGTTTTCCGGGTCGGCTTCGTGCTCTCGGCCGGCTTTTCCGTTTTCTTCCTGGACTCAAAAAGCCGCCATTTCACCCCCGCGTTGTAATCATCGAACTCATCATATTCCCCGACCAGCGTCAGGCGCTCCGTCAGGCGATATTCGATGTCGTAGGTTTCACGACCCTGCCGCGAAACCCGGTCGCCCGTGGAAATGCTCAGCCGGTCCGCATCGGTCGAGTCCCCGCCAAAATTATTGATCAGGCTTTGCCCCAAATAAGCTCCGAGCCGCGCCACGCGTTGCGAGGCTCCATAGGTGACTTCATCGCGGGGCGTCTCCCCCGCCGTCACCATCAGCAACACCTGCTTGGCATCGAGCGGCGGACTCGATGAAAACGTCACGACTGGCTCTGCGGCCGTGCCCGTAAGTTCCATGCGCAGGTCATAACCATAGCGCCGCGAGGTGCCGGACAGAAACAGACTCAGCGCGTAAGGATCGGCTTCCGTCAGGCGCACGCTGCCCTGTTCCACATCGAAACTCGCAAACGGCAGGAGCACTTTCCCGGAATCGACCGTCGCCTCGCCCGTGGCGCGCGGATCGCCCAGCGTGCCGCTCAGCCGAAAACGCGCCGAGGCCACGCCGACAAAAACCGTCGACCGCAGTCGCATGAATTGCTCGCCGCGCACGTCGACGCCGAGCCGCCACGCGTTGAACGGCCGGATTTCCACCGCAAAAAACGGTGGCCGCGCCGCCGGGCCTCCGCCTCCGCCGCGGGGGATGAGGGCCCGCACATCCGAGAGAAACATGCTGTCCCGCAGCCGCACCGCCCCGGTGACCGTCGTCACGTCGTCCGGTTGCGTCGCGAGTTTCAAGTCGAGATCCGCCCGCAGCAGCAGCCCGGTCCGTCGGACCAACGGCAAGTTTTCTCCCTTGAGCGAGAGCTCGTATTTTGGCGCGGCGCCGGGCGGCAGTTTGATTTCTCCACTGAGCGTCACCTGCTGCCCGCCGGCCTGTGCGCTGACATTTTTAAGCTGAATCGTGCGGCCCGCCAGTTGCGCCTCGACCTGGACTTCCTGCAAAACTCCCAGCGGCCCCAGCGGACGGGTAACGGCGTCTCGCACCCGAAGCGCGCCGGTCATTTCGCCGCCCGGCTTGATCGTCAGGTCCACTTGCAGCCGGCCGGCGGGAGCCAGATAAGCCGAGGTGTAGCGGGCCAGCGCTGCGATCTCCGCATCCGGAATTTCGAGACGCAGGTTTCCCTCCCGTTGGAGATACGCCAGCGGCGCGTGCCTGAAATCGGCCCACTGGCCGGAGGTGAGCGGCAGTTTTCCGCTCGCCCGAACCTCCTGACCCTCGACCCGCATGGAAAGCCGGTCCACTGCGAGTCCCTGGCTGTCGGCCACCGCGTGTGCGTCGAGGCCATCCACCGTGGGAAACGAAAATTTGATCCGCGCCGGATCCGCCGCCACGCGCACCGCCTTGGCCGTGACCTCCCCTTTCGGCCGCGCCCACGTTCCGGCCAACTCCGCCTTCAACTCCGGTTCCTGAAACTCCAGCCCCGTCGCTTCCGTGAGCGTTTTCCAAAACGCGGGATTGGCCGCAGTCAGCGCGTGCAAAGCCAGCGGTGCATCCCTCTCGATCTTTATGAAAACCGCCGTGCCCGGATGCAGCGAGATGGGCAGCTGCCCGGTCACGTTCACGATCGGCGACGCTCCCTCCGCAATGCTGAGCGAATCGATTTTAATTCCTGCTCCGCCACCCTGGGCCGCCAGTGTCACATTCGCGAATCGTCCGGGCGCTAGCGTCACGGCGAGTTCGCTGTGGACGGAAAAAATCATCGGGCTATCGCGGTCCCATTTTCCTTCGCCTTCGAGCGAAGCCAGACGCCAGTCCGGCCCGGGGATCGCCATGAAATCCGTGACCCACGCCGACGGAAAATTATGCCCCGTGATCGTGAAGCTCCCCCTCTCGCCCCCCTTCCCCGCGACCGCGAGAGACGCATCGCCGCCCTTCAATTCCACCGGGCCCACTTCGATCCGGGGCGACCACTGCAACCCGACCGGCTGCGAAAGCGCCAGACGCTCATCGCCGCCTTGCACCAGTTTCAACATCTCGATCCGCGCGCCCTTCTCGTCCAGCGTGCCGGCAAACCCGATGCGCGACGCCCCTGCCTGCGCGCTGCCCTCGGAGATTTCGACCTTTCCCCCCGTCCCTTTCCACGCGGCGCTGATCGCCAACGGATTAATTTTCTGCGCGGTAAACGCCGCCACCTTTCCGCTCCCCTCATGTTGGAGCGCCCTCAAGGGACCGTGGGCTTTCGCGGCGAGGGTGAGCGATTCGAAGCCCATTCCCGCTGGCAACCAATGTGCCACGGCCGACGGGCGAAGCGTGCCGTCCACCGCGGCGTCGATCACTTCGCCCGTCTGAAAATCCCATGCGCCATGCACGGCGAGTTGTCCGCCTTCGGCGAAACTCAGCACGGTTTCTTTCACCTGCAACCGCGGCCATTCCAGCGCCAGCGCCGTCGTGAGGTGTGCGATGGACCAGTCGCCCACCGCCAGCTCGCGCGCGTCGAAAGCTGCATCAATTTTCGGCCATCCGTCCTTCGCCGCCGCCACCTTCGCCTTTCCCGAGATCCGCCCTTTCGCCTCCGGCAACCACGGCTGTTTTTCCAGATCAACTTCCAGGGTGAAATGCGACGCGCTCGTCGAGGCTCCGCCTTTCCGGCTAAGCACGAACGGATCGCTCAACGCCGCGGTTACGCCGGGAATCTGCAGGGACAAAACATCGACCGCGAGGGACTCGGCATCGCCGTTCGCGTGGAGTTTCGCGGACAATGGCGGAGCCTTTTTCGCTTCGGCCACCTCGCCGCTGATGTCGGCAAAAACCTCCAAGCGGGCCTCCCGCCACGCGAGGCGCGCGTCGCCCCGCACCATCGCGTAGGATGCCCCCAGTTTTAGCTGCGTCGCCGGGATCGACCAGTGCTCGGCGCGCAC
>JANYBX010000237.1 GCA_025360615.1 Opitutia bacterium | reverse complement strand
GCTCCAGCGCCACGTGCCGCACACCCCCGCCGGCGAGAAACCCCGTCACCGCCCGGTGAATCTCCGCGAGTGCCACCGGCATCGCCAGCTTCGGATGCACCTTCACCGTCTGGCACCGCAACAACACCGGCCCCCGCCCTGCCGGAAAATCCACCAGCGCGAGCCCCGTGCCCCTCAGCGACGGATCGATGCCCAGCACCAGCCCGACAAACGCCGTCCGTTTTCCAAAACCCAGCGCCTCCTGTTCCCCCGCCGAACCGCGACGCGGCCCCGCCGCCGACACCGGTTGCCCCGCCAGTTTCGCCGCCCACATCTGCCTGACGTTCATCCGCGCCATGTTGGATTTAGCTGCCGGATTTCCCGAATAGCAGCGAGGAAAGTTTGAAAACGAGATCGATCGACGCCACCACCGCGAGGGTGAGCGCGAGATTTTCAAACACGCGCTGGTTGATCTTCGGCAGCAATTTTCGGCCCGCGAGCGCGCCCACCAGCACGGCGGGCGCGAGCGCGAGGTTGAGCATAAAACTGCTCCCGTTGATGAGCCCCAGATTCACCATGAACGGCACTTTGAACAGATTCAGCAGGAAGAAAAACACCGCCGCCGTGCCCACGTATTCCATCTTCGGCAAGCGCATCGCGAGCAGGTACACCGCCATGAGCGGCCCGGCCGCATTCGCGACGAGCGTCGTGAAGCCCGCGAGCACCCCGATGGTCGGCGCAAACCACGCGCCGTGCTCCGACTCGTGCCCGCCGCCGCGCCACCGCCGGAAAAGATGCACGCCGACCAGCGCCAGCACGATGCCGCCGATCATCCAGCGCGCCTGCCTCTCGTCGATGCGATCCATCGCCAGCCAGCCGATGACCACCCCCGCCGCCGTCCACGGGAACAGCCGCGCCACATGCCGCCACTTCGCGTGCTGCCGGTACGCGGCCACCGCGATGATGTCCCCAAAACACAGCAGTGGCAGCACCACCCCCGTCGCCTGCTTCGCCGGCATGAGCCGCGCAAACATCACGACGAAAAGCATCCCGAGTCCGCTGACCCCCGTCTTGGAAAACCCCACGAGCAAGGCCGCCAGCACCGCGACACCCCATTCCCACGGCGTAAAATTCACCGCGCCGCCTCCGTGAAATCCCCGCCCTTCACCTCAAACACTTGCCACGTCCCCAAGGCCGCGTCGGGCAAGCTCGTGCCCGTCGCCAGCACCTGCGACTCGGCGTCGATGGCCGACCAAAATTTCCGTCGCCGCGCCGGGTCGAGCTCACCCAGCACATCGTCGCACAGCAGCACCGGCCTCACTCCTCTCCGCTCGTGAAACCACGCTGCCTGCGCCAGCCGCAGCGCCAGCACCAGTGAACGTTGCTGTCCTTCGGAACCAAAATCCTTCGCCGCTTTTCCCTGCACCCGGAGTTCAAGGTCATCCCGGTGCGGCCCGTTTAGCGTCGTGCGCAACAGTGCGTCTCGCGCCCGCCCCGACTCGAATCGCGCGAGCAACGCTTCGGCCGAGGGCTCGGCAAAATCCGGCGCGTAAACCAGCGCCGCCTTCTCCGCCCCGTCGCACAACTGCGCGTAGCTCGCGCTCATCGCCGCGCCCAGTGCCTTCAGCCCTGCCGTCCGCAACGTGATCAGCTCCGCCGCGGCCGGCGCGAGGATTTGCTCAAACGCTCCGAGTTCGCGCGCTGCCGCCCCGCCTTTTTTCAGCAGCGCATTCCGCTCGGCCAGCGCCCGGGTGTAGGTCTGCAACACCTTCAAGTAATTCGCATCCATCGCCGCTAGGGTCAGGTCGAGCCAGCGCCGCCGCCCCGCCGGCGAACCGCGCACGAGCTGCAAGTCCTGCGAGGTAAACGCCACGGTGGGAAATTTTCCCAGATAGTCCGCGAGCCGCGTCACCTTCTCCTGGTCGCACCACAGTTCCTTGCTGTCGTGGTGCAGCTTGATGCTCACCTGTGTCTCGCCCAGCCGCTCGTGCTCCAGCGTGCAAGCCACGCCCGCGCCCAGCTGCGCGTGCATGATGAGCAGTTTGTTGTCCACCGCGCGAAACGACCGCACCGCCGTGAGAAATCCCGCCGCCTCCAGCAGATTCGTTTTCCCCTGCCCGTTCGCGCCGACGAAAAATTGCTGCCGCCCCGCGAGCTCGAGCCGGGCAAACGCCACGTTGCGAAAATGGCGGAGAGTGAGCGTGCGCAATCGCATGAACCGCCGAGTAGCTGGAAATTTTCTATCGCGGGCAAGCTCCCTCCGGCTTTTGCTCCGCCCCATGACTTTTGAAGCCGCACTCGCCGAGACCACCCGCACGCTCCAAGCCCTCCCGACCATCCGCCCAGCCATCGACGCCGCCGGCCAGCTCATCCTCGCGACGCTCCGCCGCGGCGGAAAACTCCTCATCTGCGGCAACGGTGGCAGCGCCGCGGAGGCCGCGCACTTTTCCACGGAACTTGTCGGCCGCTACGCGAAAAATCGCCGCGCGCTCCCCGCCATCGCCCTCTCCGCCGACGGCTCCCTCCTCACCTGTGTCGTCAACGACTACGGCTACGAGCACGCCTTCTCCCGCCAGGTTGCCGCCTTCGCGCGGCCCGGCGATCTCCTCGTCGCGCTCACCACGAGCGGCAAATCGGCCAACATTCTCGCCGCGCTCGCCGAGGCGAAAAAGCTCCAGCTCGAAAGCATCGCCTTCCTTGGTCGCGGGGGCGGTCCGGCGAAGGGACTCGCCACCATCGATCTCATCATCCCCGGGGAGAGCGGCCCGGCCACGCAGGAGTCGCACCTTTTTCTGATCCACTATTTCTGCGAACTGATCGACGCCGAGTTCGCCTGAGCGCATCGGCCCAGCCCTCCCTTTTCGCTGGAGGTCACTTTTCTCCGGGCACGTCTTGCTCGTAGCGCGACCAACCGTTGACGAGTTCATGCACCACCACGCTGCCCACGCGATGGGCCGCCTCCAGCGAAGAAATGTAAGCGGAGAAGTGCGGGATTTTTCCGCCAAACAAACTCTCCGCCGCCGTCGCACCCGGCCATTGCATGTCGAAATTACTCGCCGTGCGCAGCACGAGCAGCCGCCGCACATCGGCCCGGCCCGCGCGCGTCAGCCAGGTGAGCGCCTGCGCCGTGCCCGTGTCTTCCATCGCGGTGGTCACGTAGTGGCCGCGTCCATCGGTGTAATAACTCGTCCACGCGTTGGCCCACTCGTTCATGAGCTTGCCGTGCCAATACGTCATCGACGTGAGATTGTCGCCCAGCAGCACGAAGGGTGGACGCTGCGCGTTGGGAAATCCGACGTAATCTGCACGCCGCTTTTGCATCAATGCCGTGTCATCGAGTTTCACTTCCTTCGTGAGCGCATAGGCCCAGTGGACGAACCCGGCGTCGAGATGAAACGCCTCCGCCTCGTCCTTCGGATCTCGCGGCTGCTCGTAAGGTTTCTTTTTCGGGAGCGGCACATAGCCCGTCGCCCACTCCGGTGGCATCTCACGCGCATCGATTCTGGTGGTTCAGGCTGCCATCAACCAGCCACTCCGCCCACGCCGCGCTGCCCAGCGAGCCCTTCACCGGATCGATGCCCGCGATGCCCGCCACCAGCCAGTAGCTCTTGCTCAAATCGAATCGCGGGTCGCTGCCCAGCGCCATGATCGAGGCTGCGGCGCGCACCGCGCCGACTCCTGTCACGATGCCGATCACCGAGCCATCGGCATTTGCCCGCACATCGTGATACGCCGAGGGCAACGGATAAATTTTATCCAGCTTCTCGCGTTCGACCCAGAATTGAAACTCCCCCGGCACATCGCCGGTGTCGTTGCCCGGCTCGAACATCGCGACGACCACGACCTTGGGCCGGAGCACCGGTTCGCCCGCCGCGCGCGAGCCGGTTGAAAGCAAAATGAAACCCACTGAAAGCAGCGCACGCATCATGCCGCGTAGCTGAGCACGCCCCGCGCCACGCGCAAATTGGTTCTTGCCGCGCGGAAATGCCGCCGGTTCGCTGAATTTTCCCATGAGCACACCCGCCCTCGCCAAGGAAAACGCCATCCTCAAAACCGCCTACGGCGATCTCACCATCGCCTTCTGGCCCGACGTCGCGCCGAAGACCGTCGAGAATTTCAAGAAGCTCGCCCGCGCCGGCTTTTATGACGGCACCGCGTTTCACCGCATCATCAAGGGCTTCATGATCCAGGGCGGTTGCCCCAACACCAAGGTCGGCGAAAAAGGCATGCCCGGCACCGGCGGCCCCGGCTGGCAGGTGAAGGCCGAGTTCAACGCCAAGGCCCACGTGCGCGGCGTCATCTCGATGGCCCGCTCTTCGAACCCCGACTCCGCCGGCTCCCAATTTTTCCTCGTCCACGGCGACGCGAAATTTCTCGACCGCCAATACACCGCCTTCGGTGAAGTCATCGCCGGTGACGACGTTCTCGAAAAACTCGCCAACGTCCCGACGAAATCCGGCGGCGGCGGCGAGAAAAGCACACCCATCGAGCGTGTCGCTCTAGAAAGCGTAAAGATCGTCGCGGCGGCCTGAGCCGCAGAGGGCGGCGAAAAAGCCTCGGGCAGGCTTCCCGGGTTGCGAAACGCGTGAGCGTTTCAGAGGAGAGCTATGAAAACCTCACGGCTTTCACTCCACTGAAACGCCCTTTTTATCCCAAAGGCCGATCGCTTTCACACCAAGAGCGCAAACGCCGTGAAGGAATACCGAAGGCAGTGCCCTTGCTTCGCGGCCTTTGCGCTCTGGGTGTGAAGGGCAGAAGCTTGAGGCGATTGGTCTTGGAGACCTCTCAGGGCCCGGTCTTGGGCTCGCGCGGCAGCCCGAGCCTGCGCCGGTTCAGATCGTCGAGGGATTGCTGCGCCGGTTTCTTCAGCGCGTTGGGCGCGTCCGCTGATTCCAGGACCGCCGTGAGGAGTTTGCGCGCATCCGCCCAGCGCCCCTCCTCCAGTGCGTTTTTGATTTCCAGTCCCTGCGCACTCGTCCGCAACTGGCGCCGCATCTCGATCAATTGCGAACGCATGGCCGCGGACGCCCCGCGCTCCAGCCGCTGGCTGAGATAGTCCGCCGCCTCGGCAAATTTATTTTCCCGCGAGAGCGCGTTCGTCCGCTCGATGATTTCCTGCTGTTCCCACGCGGCGTCCAGCACGCCGGCGTAGCGACGCACCGCCGCGGGCTGCGCCGGGGCGGCGAGTACTTCGTCGAGCAAGGTCCGCGCCTTGCCGACATCGCCCGTGCGCTTGGCGAGCACGGCCAGCCCGAGTTCGATCATGCGATCGTCGGGATAAAGTTTTCGGCCGAGTTCAAGAAAGTTGCCGTCGGCGTCGCCGATCGGTTCCGCGAGATTGATGATGCCCGCGAGATTTTGAAACGACTCCGGGAAACGCGGCTCGATGTTGATGGCCTCCTCATAGCGGTTGGCGATCCGGCGCGCCGTCGCCGGCGGCAGCGAGGTGATCAGTCCGCCCTCCGCCGCCTGTTCCTGCTCCGCCAGCGCCAGCTCGAAATACGCCTCGAAATTCCGCGTTTTTCTCGCCACCGCTTCGGTAAACGCCGCCCGCGCGCCCACCGCATCGTCCTTGAGTTTCAGCGTGAGGCCCAGCAGGTCGTAGCCCTCGGGCGCGTCGGGGGCCGCGGCGATCACCGCGCGCGCGTGCTTTTCCGCCAGCTCCGTGCGGCCCGCCACGAGCGCCAGTTGCCCGAGCGCATTGGCCACCTCCACCGCCGAGGCTGGCGCCACCCCGGGCGCAGCCATCGCCGCCAGCGGCTGTAGGTTGATGTAGTAGGAACCTCCGTCCAAATACTGCCGGAACTCGCGGTCCATCTCCGCCATCGTGCGGCCAAAAGCGCGCTTGAACGCCCCGTCCGGATCCAGCGCCGTGCGTGTGAGGTCCACATAGTCGCTCAACGCTTTTCGCGGGATCTTGTGCTGGCCGAAAGTTAGATAGTGAACGAATGCCCACGACTCCGCGTAAACGATGCCGGTCGGGGTCGAGTTGCCGTGAAACAATTCCCCCTGTCCCACCGCGAACAGCCGCGCGAGTGGCAGCAGGCTCACCTCGCGGAGCACCTGCACGTGCTCGGGAATGGGGCTGCCCCATTTCGCCTTTCCCTTTTCCACCTCAAACGTGGAAAAAACTTCCGCGAATCCCTCCGCCAGCCAGACCGGCTGCTGCTGGTCGATCGTGCTCATGAACCAGTGCGTGCCTTCGTGGAAAATTGTCCGCCTGAGTTCCGACGACTCGTCGGGGGAACCGAGTCCCGCGACCGCCGAGCCCGCCCGCCGCGCGAAAAATCCCGCCACATCCTGCGGTTTCCCGTCAGCTCCGAGCGGCCGATAACCGCGAAAATCCCGCTCCCGCGCGAAAATGACCACCGTGAGCGGTGGCAGCCGCCTTTTCCCATCGGTAAAATAGCTCCGCATCGCGGCGACAAACTGCGAGAACTCCCCAGCCCAGGCCTTCGCCTCCTTTTCCTTCAGCGAGGTGATAACCGTAAAATCCGGGGTGGTGAGTTTTAGCCACTGGTCTTCCTTGGAAGCCGCCAGCGCCATCGAGCAAACGGCCAGGCTGGCCAAACACACCCGCCACCACCGCCCATTCATTGGATCACACATCATCCGTGAGCCAAGGCCGCGAACTTGCCGCCGCAAGCGGATTTCCCAACGCCACCGTCTGGCCCGCGCGCCGATTTCACGCATAGCCGAGCGCCTTCGCCACCGCATCATATGTGATCTTGCCGTCGCGCGTGTTCACGCCCTTCGCGAGGCCCCGGTATTCGGCGAGTGCGCGCGGCACGCCTTTCTGCACGAGCATCGCCACGAATGGCTCCGTCGCCTGCGTGAGCCCCAGCGTCGAGGTGCGTCCGACCAGCGCCGGCATGTTCGGCACCGCGTAGTGGATCACGCCGTGCTCCTTGTAGACCGGCTGCTCGTGCGACGTCGGCCGGATGCTCTCGATGCAGCCGCCCTGATCGATCGCGATGTCCACGATCACGCTGCCGGGCCGCATCCGCGCGACCATTTTTTTGGAAACGACAATCGGCGCTTTCGCCGCCGGGATCAGCACCGCGCCGATCAACAAATCCGCATCCGCCACCTCGTGCTCGATGTTCGCCGGATTCGACATGAGCGTGACGATCCGCCCGCGATATTCCGAATCCAGCGCTTCGAGTTTGCGCGTGTCGAGATCCAGCACCGTCACGCGCGCCCCCAGGCCCGCCGCCATCTGCACCGCGTGGGCGCCGGAGTTGCCCGCGCCCACCACGACGACATGCCCTGGCATCGTGCCCGGAATCCCCCCGAGTAACACGCCCGAGCCGCCGTGCTGCGACTGGAGAAAATACGCGCCGATCTGGATCGAGAGCCGCCCCGCGATCTGCGACATCGGCTTCAGCAACGGGAAACTTCCATCCGTGCCCTCCACGGTTTCATAGGCGATGCCGAGGATTTTTTTATGGAGGAGAACCTTTGCCAGCTCTGCGCCCGCCGCGAGATGCAGGTAGGTGAAAAGGGTCTGCCCCTCCCGCAACAGCCCGTATTCCGCCGGCAGTGGCTCCTTCACTTTCAAAATCAGTTCGCTCGTCGCCCACACTTTTTTCGCGGAGGCCGTGAGGATTGCGCCCGCCGCGCGATACTCGTCATCCCGAAACCCGGCCACGATGCCGGCCGATTTTTCCACCATCACCGTCGCACCCAACGCGACGCAGCGACGGCAGAGACTGGGGGTCATCGAGACGCGGGTCTCGCCGATTTTAATTTCTTTGGGAACTCCGATTTTCATGGCGCGATGGAACGCGAAACTACCCGGGAAGACAACGCGGGATACGACGCTCCCACGCCGAACTCAGCGCCGCTTGACCGCGACCCATTCGCGAATGTGCGTGTCGAGCACGCTCAGCGGCACGGCGCCGTTGCGCAGCACCTCGTCGTGAAACTCGCGCACGTCGAACTTTGCGCCGAGTTCCTTCATGGCGAAAGCCCGCAGCTCCTTGATTTTTAGTTCGCCTAGTTTGTAGGCCAGCGCCTGCCCTGGCCAGACGATGTAGCGGTCCACCTCGACGACGATGTCGTGCTCGGATTTGCCCGCGTTCTCCTGAAAAAACTGGATCGCCTGCTCACGGCTCCACCCCAGCGCGTGCATGCCGGTATCGACCACCAACCGCACGGCCCGCCACATCTCGTAGGTGAGCTGGCCAAATTTTGCGTAGGGATCGGTATAAAAACCCATCTCCTCGCCGAGGCTCTCCGAGTAAAGTCCCCAGCCCTCGACGAACGCCGTGTAGCCGCCCCAGCGGCGGAAATCCGGCAGCGTGCCGAGCTCCTGGGCGATGGAAATCTGCAGGTGATGTCCCGGCACGGCCTCGTGCATCGTCAGCGCCTCCATCTCCCATTTCGGCCGCGTGTTCAGCGCATAGGTGTTGGCGAAGAAATTTCCGGGCCGGCCGCTCTCCGGGGCGCCGGGATAATAGTAGGCCGTGGTCTGCGATTTTTCCGCGTAGGTCGGCACCGGCAACACGCCGTAGGGCGTGCGCGGCAGCGTGCGGAAAAGTTTCATCAACTGCGGATCCGCGCGCTTCGCGATGTCGCGGTAGGCGCGCAGCAGCTCCTCCTTGTCGGTGAAGAAAAACTTCGGGTCGGTGCGGAGGTAGGTGAAAAATTCCGCGAGCGTGCCCTTGAAGCCGGTTTCGTTCTTCACCCGCTCCATCTCGACGCGGATGCGCTTCACCTCGGCGAGGCCGATGTCGTGGATCTGCTGCGGCGTGAGATCGGTGGAGGTCTGGGTCTTCACCCGCCACGCATACCACGCCACGCCATCGGGCCGCGCGCTGGCCGCGATGGTCTGGCGCGCGCCGGGGAGATATTTTTCGGTGAGAAATAAATGCAGTCGTTGAAACGCCGGCTTCACCTGTGCGGCGTAAATTTTCACCGCTTCCGCGCGCAACCGCTGGCCGTCCTCGCCCGACACCGTCGGCGGCGGCTGCACGAAGCCGAGCAGCAGCGGGCTCTTCAGCGCATCGTCAGGGATCTGATTCAACACCTGCTGCGGCACATCGCGCAGCGTCAGCTGTGGCGGCGTGACACCCTTCGCCAAACCCTCGGCCAGAAGCGCGATCACCTGGTCCACCTGCTCGGGCAACGCCCGCAACCGCGCGAGCTGGGTCTCGAGTTTCTCCACTGTCGCCGCCGGCATGAAGGAGAAAATTTGCGCCGCGTCCTGCTGGATGCCGCCGAGCTGGTTGATCTGCTCCAGCTCCTGCGGGAATCGGTTGCCCTCCACCGCCTCCTCCAACTGGCGCTTGAAAAGATCGTGGCTGATCTTGTCCACGGCGGAAAGCTGCGCGCGATCGATCGTCGCCAACACGCCGAGCGGCCGGCTGGTGAGCCGCCTCCGCTCGGCGATGGCCGGGGCGGAAAGATCGGTCCACTTCGCGTCGTAACCGGGAATCCCGACGTAGGTGGCGAACTCCGGCGAGTCGGCCATCGTGTGAGCCCATTCGACTTTGAAGAGTGCCTGCAGGCGCTCGGTGTCCGGGGTGCGGCCTTTGGCGTCGGCGATGGCTTTGAATTGGGCGTCGAAGTCATCGGCGCGGGCGACGAACAAAAAAGCGGCGCCGAGAAAAAGCGCCGCGAGGAGAAACCGGGGTTTGCTACGCATGGTGGTTAAACTTTCGAGTCTCCTCTCCCGACGCAAGACGCCGGTCCGTTGGAACCGGGGGGATGCGACGCTTGCGGCTCGGTTACGGGGCCTTTCCCGGAATTTTTCACCGCGGATCGCGCAGATTAGGCGGATAGATGCCAGCGAACCACACAGCCATCCGCTTTATCCGCGCCATCAGCGGTCAAAATTCCGTGGATCGGCAAACAACACCGACTTCTCAAAATCAGTCTCGTTACCTCGGCGGCTACGGGGAAAGCTGTTTCAGCCGCATGAGTTCGCCCAAGCTCCTCCACATCCTCGTCGCATGCGCCGAGAATCGCGTGATCGGTCGCGACGGCCGCATGCCGTGGCGCATCCCGGAGGATGCGGCATTTTTCCACCGCGAGACCGCCGGCCAGACCGTCGTGATGGGCCGCGTCTGCTACGAGACGTGGCCGCAAGCGCGCACCGACGGACGCCACCCCATCGTCGTCACCCACAATCGCGAACTGGCGCGCCCCGGCGCGGACATCGCCACGTCACTGCCCGAGGCGCTCGCCATCGCGGAAAAACTGCCCGGTGAAATCATGATCTGCGGCGGCGCGCGCCTCTACGCCGAGACGCTCGCCCTGCCCCGCCCCATGCGCCTGCACCTCACCCTCGTGCATGCCGAGGTCCCGGGGGACACGTTCTTCCCCGAGTGGCGGCAATTCCCATGGCGAGAAATCTCCCGCCGCGAAAGCGCCGACAAAAATTTCCGCTACACGTTTTTCGAGCTGGAAAAGTAGCGCGGTGTTTGAGCCCGCGTCGGAAAAAGCCGCGAATGATTTCAACCACGAATCGCACGGATTCACAGGGCTGGTGATTTTCAACCCCCGAAACAAAGGCGTTTTTTTTTAACCGCTAATCCTCGCTAATCTTCGCCAAAAAATCCTCCAGCATCGCGCTTCGCCGATCAGGCGGAGCACGCACGCGCCACCTAGCCTCCCTGGCTTCTGAAAATAAGCGAAGATTAGCGGTTCAAAAAACCTAGCCGTCGAAAATCGGCCGCCTCGAATTTACTCCCTCGCCAACCCCGCGTGCGCCTTCGCCACCTCGACGTATTTCTCGGCCCACGGGCGCAGGCTATTTTTCTCCTCCTCGGTCAGCGGGCGCACGATTTTCGCCGGCGAACCGTAAACCATCGAGCCGGGCGGGCAGGTGAAACGCTGCGGCACGAGTGAGTTTGCCCCGACGATGCTCCTCGCGCCGATTCGCGCGCCGTCGAGCACGGTCGCTCCCATGCCAATCAGGCATTCGTCCTCGATCGTGCAGGCATGGATGATTGCGGCGTGGCCGATCGTGCACCACGCGCCGATGTGCGCGCCAAGTTCGTCGGCGAGATGAATGATCGCGTTGTCCTGAATGTTGGTGCCCTCGCCCACCCGGATTTCCTGAATGTCGCCGCGGAGCACCGCTCCGTAAAACACGCTGCTCGACGCGCCGAGCACGACATCGCCCACGATGGTCGCGTTGGCCGCGACGAAGAGCGCCTGCGTTGTGTCCGGCGTCTGGCCAAGGTGGCGGGCGAGGCGAAACTGGATGCTCGGGATAGGATTCATTTCTCTTTCGAGTAAGGCACGCCGATGACCTTCGGCGGGTGGGCCTGCCCGACGAAACCGGCGAGCAACAACACCGTGAGCGCATAGGGCAGCGCGAGGATGAATTGCACCGGCACCGCGCCCACGACCGGTAGCGAGACGCCTTGCAGCCGCGTCGCGAGCGCATCGGTGAACGCGAAAAGCAGGCACGCGCCGAGCGTCGGCCACGGGCGCCACTTGCCGAAGATGAGCGCGGCGAGCGCGAGGTAGCCTTTGCCGGCAGTCATGTCGCGCACGAAGCCGGAGTTTGCCGCCGTCGAGAGATACGCCCCCGCCACGCCGCAGAGCACGCCTGAGATGATCACCGCCTGATAGCGCAACGTCGTCACCGAGATGCCCGCCGTATCGACCGCATGCGGATTCTCACCGACCGCGCGCAGCCGGAGCCCGAAGCGCGTGCGATACAGCACCCACGCACTCGCCGGCACCAACAGGGCCGCGAGATAGACGACGAGATTGTGTCCGCTCAACAACTCCGCGTAAAGCAGACCGGGGAACGGCGCCTCGCGCGCCGTCTGCGCCCACGGCCAGACGATGGCGGTGAAACGCTGGCCCGGCGCATCGAGTTGCGGCGTCTGTCCACCAAGGGAAAACCACGCCAGCCCGAGCGTCGGCGCGAGCCCCACGACGATGATCGTGACGGCCATGCCGGCGACGACTTGGTTGCCGCGATGCGTGATGCACGCGAAGCCGATCACCAACGCAAGTGCTACGCCGGTGGCGATGCCTGCGCCCAATCCACACCAAGCGGAACCCGTGCTCGCCGACACGGCCGCAGCGGCAAAAGCAGCGCCGAGCATTTTCCCCTCGAGCCCGAGGTCGATCACGCCGGAGCGTTCGGAAAACAGGCCGGCCAGCGCCGCGAGCAGGAGAGGCGTCGCCACGCGGATCGTGGCCGCGAGCAAAAGAACGATGAGCGTGTAAGTTTCCATCGTCTCAGGAGGTTTGGAGGTAGGGCGGGTTATCCTTAACCCGCCGCGTTGGGCTCCGACCGCGTCGCACCGGCGGGTTAGGGATAACCCGCCCTA
>JANYBX010000227.1 GCA_025360615.1 Opitutia bacterium | reverse complement strand
CCGATACATCGGCGGGATGTGCGGGCCAAACGGCATCCCGTTCAGCGGGCCGCACAACAGGTCGATCATGAACGCCAGCGCGTAGCCCTTGTGCCCCGCGAGCGGCAGCAGACATCCCACCGCGTGGGCATCGGTCGTCGGTTGTCCGCGCGCATCGAGCGCCCAGCCGAGGGGAAGCGCGCGATTCTCGCGCCGGTAGTTGACCACGCGATTGTAGGGCACCGCGCTCGTCGCCATGTCGAGGCAGAGCGGCCGCTGGGGATCGTTCGTCGGCACCGTGATGCAGATGGGATTCGTCCCGAGAAATTTCTTCGTGCCGCCGTGGGGCGCGACAAATGCATCCGAGTGCGTGAATGCGATCCCGATCAGCCCCGCCCGCGCCGCCTGCCGCCCATACAACGCCGTCGCGCCGCAGTGGCTGGAGTTGCTCACGCCGACCACGCCGATGCCATTTTTCTCCGCCAGCTTGATCGCCTCGTCCATCGCGCGGTGGCAGACGACGATGCCGTGCCCGTGCCCGCCATCGACCTGCGCCGAGCACGGCCCGCTGCGCTTCACGCGAATCTTCGGCCGCGCCTTGATCGAGCCCGCCGCAATGCGCGAGAGGTAGTGCCCCAAGCGCGCGACGCCGTGCGAATCGACGCCCCACAAACTCGTCTGCACGAGACTCGACGCGATCTGCCGTGCATCCTTCGGCGAAAATTTCAACGCGCGAAGACAACCCGCCGCCCATTTCAAAAACACTTCCGGCGCGACCGTGGATGCGAGCGGCGTTCGGCCGTGGGCAGATTTGGCTGTGATCAAGCCTGGCCGGGTTTTCATTCGCGTCAGCTTTGCCTCTGCGCGCCCCTTGGCAATCACGCGGCGCACCCTCGCCTGTGCAAACCCAACGCCACTCTCGGCGCAGCCGTCCGGATTTTATTTTCCCGCGCTCCAGCCGCTGTCGATCATGAGCGTGCTACCGGTGACCATCGCGGCCTCGTCGCTCGCGAGGTAGAGCGCCGCCGCCGCGATCTCCTCGGGGCGCGCCATGCGGCCGGCGAGTTGCGTGCTCTCCATCTGTTTTCGCGCCAGCGCCGGATCGGCATACTCCGCGATGCGCGACTGCACAAAGGGCGTTTCCACGCGGCAGGGGCAGATCGCGTTAAAGCGCACCCCCGCGGGCGAGTGATCGAGCGCCAGTGATTTCGTCAGGCCGACGACGGCGAACTTCGTCGTTACGTAGGCGCAGCGGTCGCGCACCGCCACCACCCCGCCCACCGACGCGAGGTTGATCACGCTGCCGCGCCCACGCTCCAGCATCGCGGGGAGAAACGCCTTCGTCACCGAAAAGAGGCCGCGCACGTTGACCGCGTAGAGCCGGTCGAGGTCGCTCGCCGACGTGGCCAGCATCGAGCCGACGTGGCCGATGCCGGCGTTGTTCACAAGGATGTCGAGCACGCCACAGCGGGCGGCGACGGCGGCGATATCCGCCTCGTCCGTCACGTCGAGCTTCACGAACTCGGCCTGCCCACCGGCCGCCTGGATCTGCCCGACGGTGGCGGAGCCGCCGGTCGCATCGAGGTCGGCCACCCACACGTGCGCGCCGGCCTCGGCGAACGCGCGGGCAATCGCGGAGCCGATACCGGAGCCCGCCCCGGTCACCAGGGAGTTTTTTTGTTTAAGCGAGAACATGAGAGGGAGACGGGTTGCGGTCAGCGGCGCCACGCGGTTCCGCCGGGAAACGAATGCTCGGCGAGCGACAGGGGTTTCATTTCGATGCTGTAGCCGGGGCTCGTCGGAACGACGTAGTGGCCGTGGCGAACGACGCAGGGATGGAGAAAATGTTCATGGAGGTGATCGACATATTCGATCAAGCGATTCTCCAAGGAACCGGAAACGGCGATGTAGTCGAACATGGAGAGGTGCTGCATATATTCGCAGAGGCTCACTCCGTTACATTTCACGCAAAACCTGCTCCAGAAAAGTGTCACCCAATAGGTGACACTACCTCTGAGCGAGGGCGTCTAGATAGGCTCTCATTAGGATCTCGGAGGAGCGGAACGCATAGGCCGGTGAGAGGCGGGTAAAAAACTGTTTCATGAAGAACTTTCTTCGAGGGGCTCCCGGGCGAGCCTGGATGGCGGTTCGCCTAAAAACTCACTCGACCAGCACGGGGGCACCAAGGCCGGCGGGTTTTCCGGCGGGCGCGTGGATAAGCACGCTGAGGGTGCGTTCGCTTTCGGCGGGGCTCAGCGCGACCATGAACGGTGCGCTCTCGAACGTTTCCTTTTTCGCGATCAGGGTTCGGTCGAGCCAGACTTCCGCCTGGCCGGTGATCGATTTGAAGACGAGGCGGCCCCCGGTTTTTCGGGTCGCGGCGTAGGGGGTGAAACGAATCCGGGAAACCGCCCACGCGCCGTCGGCGAACGATTGCAGGTCGCCGGGGAGGATGCCGACCCACGTGTTCATGTCGCTCTCGGCGACCTCTTGGTTCGGATCGGGCGCCGTCGGCGCACAGGGCGACATGCGCCAACGCTGAAGTTGGAGCACCGGCCGGCCGGCCGGCACGCAGGGAGGCGAGACCACCGCCTCGACGCGAATCGCGACTTCGGCCGGCATGAGACCTTCGGATTTCGCGCGCAACCGGAGAACGCCCGACGCGTCGCGCTCGGTTTGTACGATGACTTGCGCGAGGCCGTTGAAGAGACGGCGGGTGCGGCCTTTTTCGGGCTCGTGCGAATTGGGGTCGCCGTTGCCGTGGCCGATGATCGCGCCGGGACCGAGCACTTCTAATTCGACGGCCACGTTCGCCGTGGGAACGGGCCGACCTTGGGCGTCGAGCGCCATCACGGTCACGGGCTGCGCGTCGCCGCCGTCGCCGGCGAGTGACG